>JAHJFT010000045.1 GCA_018824325.1 Patescibacteria group bacterium | reverse complement strand
TTGAGTATTCTTCACCTTCAAATGAGCCAAACAGTTGCTTCACCTTCAGTCCGGCTTTCTCAATCATGCGCGAGAGTTGTTCACGGGTGTATAGTTGATGCTTACCACTATACACTCGTCCTCTCCAGTGTTCTTCCCACTGCATGATATTGGTTGCCGGATTAAACACGACTCGTTCTACGAAGTCGTCATCCTTATACACGCCCTCTGTAGCGGAAATGTATTTTTTAATTTCGTGGATATTGTCCACGTCGATAAGCAGAAATCCACGATGCTTGAGGCGTACGCATGCGTTATGGATGAGCAAGCAGTTGTCCATGTGCGAGTGGAGGCCGAAGCTGGAGAAGAGCGACACAATAAGGTCAAAATATCCCCTTACTTTGTTCATTTGACGAGCATCGTTTATTATGAATTGAATCGGTAGCCTTTTCCCAGTTCGCCTTGCTTGCGCTATCAGCTTCTTGGAGACATCAATTCCCACTGCCTCAAATCCACGTTTAGCGAACTCAATACAATGGCGACCATGCCCGCAGCCAATATCAAGCACCCTGCCACCCTGAACCATCCTACTTACTATGAAGTCAACCTCTTTCTGTGTTTTGCTAAAGTATCCTTGACGCAAATACCAGTGAAAGTAATGGTCGCTTTCATAGTAGCGTTTGATCCAGTTTGCAGTCCGCCCGCTCATATTCGCACTTCCTCGGCTTTACTGCTCGCCTTTGTAGACATCTGCTTGTACAGGTCCCAGATAAGCCACTCGAGTGTTGCGTTGCAGTGGACACAAAATCGTTTGTCGAGTCCCCAAATACTTCCTTCTTCGTGATCCGCATTTAGTGGACAGCCGCCCCCACAGATACCAAGGGCAGGACACCCCCGGCAGACTTCCATGTTGAGCGGTGAGCGACGCGACCACTCCATGAATACCGGATCATTCCGCGGGTTAAACTCCATGTCATCGACAGTGGTCATGAAATACTTGCGGCTACCGAGATATCCGTGACAAATGCCGACTTGCCCATCAGGCGCGATTACAATCTGGCCTCCTCCTGAAGCACCGCAGTCAAAGGCGTACAGTTCGCCCTTCACGAACGCGTCTACTTTGCGCATAATACGGTCCTCAAAGACGTTCCTTTTGCGGAATGTCTCAAAGGCCCTGATGATGGCGTGCGCCGCTTTTTCATCATAGTCCCCAGAAACCGTATAGTCATTGCCGGAAAGCACGATGTTAAAGCCAAGGCTGTCTACTTTGAGACGCTCAAGAATGGTTTCAAGAGTTGAGTCGAAGTCGTCCACACTCCTTTGGCTTAAGGTGCAGGAGACGCCAACATTTGCGCCTTCTTTTCGCAGAATGTTGAATCCGCGGACTACGTCCTCGAAAACCGGCCTGCCGTCTTTGTACTGCCGCGCTGAGTTGGTTGCCGTTTCGTCTCCATCGATGGAGACGGCCACATTCACCTTGTGTTCGGCAAGTAGCTGCGCAACTTCTGGTGTAACCAGAGCGGCGTTAGTCACCATGCTAATTTCGGTTTTTTGGGGAAACCTTCCATCCTGCTTTCGGCGCCGAATGTCTTCAAGAAGAAAGACAAGAGCACCGTTGTTTATGAGCGGTTCGCCGCCGTAGATGACGAGTGTCTTTCCTTCTTCGAAAAACTCTGGTTTGAGCCTGATCAACCGGCAAAAAAAGTCTAGTCCTTTGCTGACTGTTTTCTTGCTCATCATGCGAAACCGATACCCCTTGGGCATGCGGTTTTCCACAAAGCAGTACTTGCAGCCGAAATTGCACGCGTCGGTCAAAATGAAATACGCGATCGACACGTAAGGGTGACCGAGGTATCGATCGCGGAAAAATTGGATGATTTCGTCATCTGTTCCTTCCGCGTCAGCCAGAATTTTTGCTTCATCAAGAGCAGGTAGCAAGCTCTTGAGCTCATCACTTTGCTTAGGGGAGACAGTCGCAAGAATTTCCGAAGGTGTTGCCCCGTCACCAAAGCGTTTGATTATTTCAACCATTTCAGGCTCTACGAATACTGGCCTGAGCCGAAGTGAATTGTAGAGAGCGCGCACTGTCCCATTCTCAAAGGCATGGGTAAATGCAGTCCAACGATAATTTTTCTCCATGACTATCTCCTTTCGTTTTTTAGGTTTTTAAGAAAAAACGGAAGGCTGCGTTGTGACAGACTTCCGTTTACCGAACGAACCCCGCTCCGTCTTACCACGGGCACTTGCCCGTTGGTCTGGGTGTGCAGGAGCACGAACAGGAGCAGTTGCACTTGCATGCGCAAGGGTTGTGGCAGACACAGGAACAGCGCTTCATCGAGATGTTGATTGGCTGTCGCCCAATTTCGCCATAGATGCGTGCGAAGTCCTCCGCCTGCGGGATGGCGAATCCACTGTTATTGTCGGTTGCTGTTTGGGCGTTCATACGAACCTCCTTTTAGTTTGGAATGAACGATTTGACTACCACCATGATAGTCATAGGTACCTTATCACTGCCCCCCATTTTGTCAAGACCGGGGGCCCACATTTGCCCGAACGACCGGGCAAGGGCAAAGGGGGATTTTTGGGATGATTGCGGTCATATTCCCAATTAAACGGGTTATTCATAATGTATTCTCGAATATTATTTAATGCCCTCTCATCGCGAATTATGCGGTCATGAAACCGAGATTGCCATGCAAATCCCGAATGAGGGAATTTTTTATGCACATATCGTATCATTGTCGCCTTGAATGTACGGATAATTGTTGATAATGATTTTGGCGCAACATGACCGAATGTGGATAACGTAGGAACGGAACATTGCGCCGCGGCGTCAAACGTGGATTTCGTAGGAACAGAACATTGCGCCGCGGCGTCAAACGTGGATTTCGTAGGAACAGAACATTGCGCCGCGGCGCAATGTTCTGTTCCTACGTTAATATTGATAAAAATTATCCCATGCACATGATTCGGCATGATAACGAATTCATCCAATTCCGCAAACGGAAAATATTTGGGAATATTCAACCAATATTTTAGACATGTTTCCCCCAATTTATTTAAAACCATTTGGCCATTTTTTACCGCGCCTAAATAATTAATTTTATCATTGGTGCAAATCGTCACAAAATAATATCCATGGGACGAATAATCATAACCCGGCAGGCGATATTGTTTTTTAATTTTATATTTTTTATATTTGGCCATAAAATTTCTTTGCATCTTTATTCTCTCATTGCCGCGTGATTTTGAAAAATTTATCTAAATTTACATAATTTTCCGAGTTTATCCACACCCTAAAATCAATTTTTGAAAATCACAAAATTACACCATGTGTAATTTTTTATTTACATAAGATTTTTTCTTTTGCGAAATAGTGTCAAGCGATTGACAAAATTTGATATATTAGATGTTATAAAAAAATTTCAACATACAAATTTGACGCTAGTCTTAGCCAAATTCTATAATATAAACACAGTTCCTTACAATGCAATCAAAACCATTTTTTCACACAGGAGGTGAAACATGAAAAGACTTAAAGCCAAGGCAAGACAGGTTTGGTATTGCGTGATTTTAACATTTGCGTTTGGATGCTATCACGCGCCAGAACAGAACAACGACCTGGGCGGCGACGCGTACATCAGAAGATTGCCGTTTCTGCCCAACATTGAGGTTTATGTGTCCCAAGGCGTAAACGACGCCGCGGGCACGCACAACGGAAGACTTTCCCAAGCAATTGATTTCAGTTTTCCGGTGAGCGTTTGGGGCGCTTATGGAGATCGAGGCTTGCCCATCGCGGCCGCGGAGGGAGGAATTATCGTAGAGGTGGTGACCGGCTTTGCCGATTCTTCGGGAAGCGGTTTTGGAAACTACATACTGATTTTATATCCGGACGGCCGTGTCGGCCGCTACGCGCATCTTCGCGAGATTTTCGTAAGAAGAGGCGAGCGCGTGCGTCAGGGCCAAGTAATTGGTACGCTGGGCAATTCGGGTTTTTCAACCGGACCCCATCTGCATTATGATGAAATGAATTTTGGCCAGTCCCAGACTTTGCCGCTGAATTTTTTTGAAGCCCACGGCGTGCCTCAAGCCGGCCGTGTTTATGCCTCGCGCAACACCGGTCCTTATGACCGCGCCTATTGGGAGCACGGCGGTCCGACCATGCTCGGCGAACCGAGCGAAGAAGCCGGCTGGTTCAACCCCTATATTCCGTGCGTGGACGATGACGGGGATGCGAATTTTATTTGCGACAATGAGAATGCTTATAGAAACAATCTGCATATTCTTCATTTGCGCGGCGGATCGGTCGGCCGCGGAGCCATTGTCTACGACGCGCTCGGCGGCGCAAGAACGGCAGTGATTATCCACGGCCGGATGTATGATTGGTGGATGACTCATAGCGGGCCAAGTTCAAGTCTTGGCGCGCCTATTGGCATGGAATATATTGACAGCCAAGGCGATACGCGGCAGGACGGGGACGGAGGATATCTTACTTGGAATGAAAGTGAAGTTAGTTTTCATTCTTGGCAAGATAACGCGGCGCCCGGCCAAACCACGGCCAGTCCTTGCTGGGACAATGCCATGAGCTATCTTTTTGTGGAAGCCTACAGCGCGCTCGGTCATGAGATATTGGCCGGCGAACCCAAAGCTCAATTCGGCAATCCGGCTCAGGTTCACGCCTGGTCAGGCACAAGATATCTGGTGCAGGATTTTGATGGTGGTTCTTTGAATTGGCTGGCAATCATGTACGACCCGTTGAACGCGGAGTATGGCGGAGAAAATCAGGCCATTGCCTTGAGCGGAGATTTTTGGGAGTATTATCGCGCGCATCACGGCATTACCAATTTTGGCGCGCCAATTTCTCCGGCGTTCGTGGATTCGGCCACCGGTCTTGAACGCATGGATTTTGAAAGCAGGCTTTGCCTTATGGCGCGACGAGGTCAGGTTTTTCAGGGAAGCCAGGCCGTAAGTCCGTCGCCGGATTATTTTCAAAATAACGGCGCCTGTCTTGCTGATATTCCGGACACGGATCCCGATCCCGAACCCGAGGATTTGGACAATGACGGCTATATGATTTCAGATGGCGACTGTGACGATGGAAATCCGAACGTGCATCCGGGCAGTGAAGAAAACTGCGGCGACAGTCTGGACAATGACTGTGACGGCTCCACCGATTGTTCGGACAGCGCCTGCCATTCTTTTCCGGCCTGTCTCGCGCCCACTTCGGACGAGGTATGCGACGGCGCGGACAATGACGGCGACGGACTGTCGGACGAGGACTTTACTTGTCGCGCCGGCACGCACCGGGATTGCGCCGCGTCCTGCGGCACGACCGGAGTTCAATACTGCAACGCGTCCTGCGATTGGGATTCTTGCTTTGCTCCGGACGAAATATGCGACCACATAGACAACAATTGCGACGGCCGAATTGACGAAGGCTGTGAATCGCCGCCCGACCCGGACGACGACGCGCTGCTGATTCGTTTTACCGCGCCCGCCGGTTTTGTCGGCGAAATCGTGTATTATGACTGGAGCGGGCTCGTCTCTGGAGGCACGTATCGCGCTCCGTGGGATGAACGCTGTGCCCGGACGAGTGCCTCATCCCTTGAATGCGAGCTTGAACAAGCGGCCGGCACCTTTGTTGAATTCAACATCGTTTACGGCTCAACCTGGGCGTGCGCCGACTGGCCGGCCGTGAGCACGGGCGCGCTGGAAATCATGTGGCGCGGCACAAGCTATTTAGCCGAAACCGAGCCAAACGGGCATGAAGGTTGTAATTACAAGGTGACTTTTCTTTAAGGTATACGACTTCTTCGGGGCTATGACCTAGCCCCTTTTTTATTTCCATGGTCTTGACATCGGAACCTCATTGTGTTAAGTTGACTTAAGCATCTTTCATGAGATTAAATTAAACAAAATAACAAATCGCAAAGGAGGAAAAGATGGCAGAAACAGAAGGCGCGCCCAAGTGCCGCATCGTACGATGGAGGATACTTCAAGGAGGACGGCTCTTAGTTGAAAAAACAAGCCGGGCCCTTCCCGGGCAAAATATCGGCGGGATTTTAAAAATTGAGCTGGCCCGTCTTTCCAAGATGTATAAAAATTTGGGGTTTCCCGCCAACTTGACTTCAGGGGTCGTCAGCGAGGAGGAGGTAAAAGAGTTTGCCGGCCTTATTGTCGACCGCCGCTGTCCGGAGCATCCCAAGGTTACCGCCCTGTCAAAGGAATTTGACCCCGAAGACTACAGTTTTTGCGGCATATGCGGCCAAGCGACCGAGTGGGTTCTGCTGGAAAAACTATAGACTTAAAATAGGGCTAATCTTAACCCTATTTTTTATTTGAAGTGGGTGGAATTTCACGTCTATTGACAAAAATTCGCATTTGTATTAACATTGCTAGAATAGCAGTCAGTAGGTTAGACTGCTAAACTAAGTCAAATTAATCCCGCACCTTTTAGGCGAAAAGCGCTTTTGGCGCTTAACAAACATAATTAGAATTTATTATGTAGATTGAGCAAGAAGTTTGTTTTTAACTTCTTGTTGGTTAAATCGCCTAAAAGGTGCGGGATAATTTAAAAAATAAATAGCATAAAACTATGCGAGTAACACCTTTGGGCGATCGCGTCCTTGTAAAAACAAGACATGAAGAAGAAGTGACCGAACACGGCATTGTTCTTCCCGATACGGTGGAGAAAGAAAAAAAAGCCGAAGGCGAAGTCGTGGCCATTGGCAATGGCGGCAAGGTCACAAAACTCAATCTCAAGGTCGGAGACGTTGTTTTATTTGAAAAATGGGGAGGCGAAGAGGTGGAGATTGACAAGGTTGAGCATAAAATATTAGACCAAGAGAAAATCTTGGCCATCATTCAAAAATAAAATAATTAATCTTATAAATTTATGGCAAAACAAATATTTTTTGACGAACAGGCTCGCCAGGCTTTGAAGCGCGGCGTGGACAAGCTGGCCAACGCGGTCAAGGTGACCTTGGGTCCGAAAGGACGCAACGTGGTTTTGGATAGAGGCTTTGGCTCGCCATCCATCACCAAAGACGGCGTTACCGTGGCCAAGGAAATTGAGCTTGAAGATAAGTTTGAAAATATCGGCGCCGAGCTTGTCAAGGAGGTTGCTTCAAAAACCAATGACGTGGCCGGCGACGGCACGACCACGGCCACGGTGCTTGCCCAGGCGATTATCGCCGAAGGGCTCAAGAACGTCACCGCCGGTACCAATCCTTTGGGCATCAGGCGCGGCATTGAAAAGGGCGTTGCCGCCATCGTGCGCGAGCTTAAAGAAAAAATTTCAAAACCCATTTCCGGCGACGAGATTGCCAATGTCGCCGCCATCTCGGCCAATGACGCGGAAATCGGCAAAACAATTGCCAAGGCGATGAGCGAGGTCGGCGAAAACGGCGTCATCACGGTTGAAGAGTCCCAGTCATTCGGCGTGGAAATAGAAGTGGTCCAGGGGATGCGCTTTGACAAGGGTTATGTTTCTCCGTACATGATCACCAATGCCGAGCGCATGGAGGCCGAATATTCGGACGCGCACATCCTGATTACCGATAAAAAAATTTCCTCGGTGCAGGATCTTTTGCCCGTCTTGGAAAAAGTGGCTCAGACCGGAAAAAAAGAAATGGTCATCATTGCCGACGAAGTTGACGGCGAGGCCATGGCCACGCTCGTGGTCAATAAATTGCGCGGCAGTTTCAATACCCTGGCCGTGAAAGCGCCGGGTTTTGGCGACCGACGAAAGGAAATGCTTGAGGATATCGCCGCTTTGACCGGCGGCAAAGTGATTTCCGAAGAAGTTGGCTTAAAGCTTGAGAATGTCGCTCTGGAAGACTTGGGCCAGGCAAGAAAAGTCACATCCACCAAAGACCACACGACAATTGTTGAGGGCCGGGGCGATCAAGGAAAGATTAAGGCCCGAGTTGAATCAATCAAAAAAATGCTTCAGACGTCAGAGTCTGAGTTTGACAAAGAAAAACTTGAAGAGAGGCTGGCCAAGCTGGCCGGCGGCGTCGGCGTTATCAAGGTTGGCGCGGCCACGGAAACCGAAATGAAAGAAAAAAAGCAAAGAATTGAAGACGCGGTTTCCGCCACCAAATCAGCGGTTGAGGAGGGTATTGTGCCCGGCGGCGGTGTTGCCCTGTTTCGGGCCTCAAGCGCGCTAGACGGTCTTGAGGTAGATGATGATGAACAGGTTGGCGTCAATATCTTAAAAAGAGCCTTGGAAGAGCCGGTGCGCCTGATTGCCGAGAATGCCGGCGTTGACGGATCCGTGGTTGTGGAAAATATTAAAAAAGGCGATTTGAATTTCGGCTTTAACGCGGCCACGGGCAATTACGAGGATATGGTTGTTTCCGGCATTATTGACCCCACCAAGGTCACTCGTTCGGCGCTGCAGAACGCCGCCTCCATTGCCGGCATGCTTCTTACGACCGAAGTCGCGGTCACCGACATTCCGGAGAAAAAAGACGAGTCGGTTCCCGGCGGAATGCCCGGCGGAATGGGCATGGGATATTAAGTTATTTAGAAAAATAAGCCTCCTGAACGGGGCTTATTTTATATGATAGAAATTTTTCAAGTAAAACATATTAAAAGTTCAAAGTCTAAAGTCAAAAGTTAAAAGTAAAAGTTTTCACGAAGCGATCACTTGGTGAGAAGTCCAAAGTTATTTTCGTTTAAAGATTTTTGGTACTGGCAGACAGACAACTTTTAACTTTGGACTCTATTTTGAACTTTAGACTTTAGACCTTGAACTAGACTGGGCTTAATTATAAATTTGTCTCTAGCAAGGTTTTTTCTTGCAAATCTCCGGATACTTGAAAGGTCATATTTACTCCAAAACCAAAAGGTGTTATAATTAATGTGCTTTAAAAATAATAATTAACTAAAGTTAACTTATGCCAGAAGAGCAAAGATTCGATCCCAAGGACATTGAGGAAAATAAGGTCCTTGCGGCAATCAGCTATCTTTTTATCCTGTTTTTAATACCGCTTTTGACCAAAAAAGACAGCAAATTTTGCATGTTTCACGCCAAGCAAGGATTAGTCCTCTTTATTGGCTGGGTCATCCTTTGGGTTATTTGGATGATACCTATTCTCGGATGGATTCTCGGCTTTTTGGGCACAATTCTGCTCCTGATCGTTGAGCTGATCGGCCTTATTAAAGCGCTTCAGGGTCAAGCCTGGGAAATACCGATTATTGGCGAATACGCGAAAAAGATTAACGTCTAAGGCCATGAAAGAGTTAATTCGTGAGCTTGAAGATCTTTTATCAAAAATCTCCAAGACTTGGGGGTTACTTTGACGTTGATCGCTTAAAAACCGAAATTAAGACGCTGGAGTTTGAAGCAAGCCAGCCGGATTTTTGGCAAGATCAAGGGCACGCCAAGGTCGTATCAAAAAAATTGGACAATCTGAAAGATGAAGTTTTTTCGTGGGAAAAAATAAAGAAAGAAGCTGATGAGCTTCTTTCTTTTGCTCATCTGGCTGAAAAAGAAAAAGAGCCCGGCCTGGAGCAAGAGATAAGAGAAAAATTTTCCAAACTTGAAAAAAAGTATGAAAGCATGGAGTTTCATCTGCTTCTCGCCGGCAAGTATGACCAGGAAAGCGCGATCATGGCCATTCATGCCGGCACCGGCGGCACCGAAGCCCAGGATTGGGTCGAGATGCTGCTTCGCATGTATCTTCGTTTTTGCGAAAAAATGAACTGGCAGACCAAGATTTTGGACAAATCCCCGGGCACGGAAGCGGGCATTAAAAGCGTAACTTTGAGCGTTGAGGGAAGGTGGGCTTATGGATATTTAAAAAATGAAGCCGGCGTGCACCGGCTCGTCCGCATTTCGCCGTTTGACGCCGAGCACATGCGCCACACTTCTTTCGCCCTGGTTGAAGTTTTACCCGAGCTACCCGAAGCTCTCAATATCGAGATCGACCCCAAAGATTTGCGTGTTGATACTTTTTGCGCCTCGGGCCACGGCGGACAATCGGTGAATAAAACTTCTTCGGCCGTGCGTCTGGTGCATTTGCCCACAAAAATCACGGTCTCTTGCCAAAACGAGCGCTCCCAGCAGCAGAACCGGGAAACGGCTTTGAAAATTCTTAAAACAAAATTGCACCAGCTTGAGGAGCAGGAAAGACAAAAGGAAAAACAGGAACTGCGCGGCGAATACGCGGCCGCCGAATGGGGAAATCAGATACGGAGCTATGTGCTCCATCCCTACAAGATGGTCAAGGACCACCGCACAAAATTCGAAACCCAAGACACGGAAGCGGTTCTCGATGGGGACATTCTTCCTTTTATTGAGAGCAATCTTAAGGCCAAAGTGGGGAAAAGGGGTTAGACCGCGAATGGGTGATGAAAGAAATTGGTTTAGTCCAAAGTCTAAAATCAAAAGTTCAAAGTCAAGTCTAAAGTTAAAAGTTGCCCATATATGTCAGATATTCTCAAATGAGAACGACTTTGGACTTTAAACTTTTACTCTTAACTTTTGATTTTAGACTTTGAACTTTATTCATTCCTTCATAACCCATTACAAAACACGCAAGAGTAAAATTATAAATAAACACATATGCCCAAAAAAGCAATCGTCACCGGCGGCGCCGGATTTATCGGGTCCCACATGGTTGACCATCTCCTGAAAAAAGGATTCAGGGTCGCGGTGATAGATAATTTAAAAACCGGCAAAAGAGAAAATATTTCAGCCAAAGCCAAATTTTATAAGCAGGATATCACCAATCTGAAATCGATTTTAAATATTTTCAAAAAGGAAAAGCCGGATTATGTTTTTCATTTCGCGGCGCAGCTTGATTTGAGATTTTCCGTGGATAATCCATGGCAGGACGCCAAGGAAAATATTATCGGTGGCATAAATATTATTGAAGCGAGCCGCCGTATCAAGCTGAAAAAATTTATATTTTCATCTACCGGCGGCGCCATCTACGGCGGGGCTTGGAAAATACCCACGCCCGAGACTTATCGGCCGCATCCGCTCTCTCCGTATGGGGTTTCCAAATTAAGTTTTGAAGAATATCTACATTGCTACCGCCACATGCGGCAAAATTCCCTGGACTCTGTTTCTTTGCGCTACGCCAATGTTTACGGCCCGCGCCAGGACAGCCGTGGCGAAGCCGGAGTAATCGCGATTTTCGCGCGCAAGTTTTTGGCCGGCAAACAGCCGATAATTTTCGGCGACGGCAAAAACACGCGGGACTTTGTTTATGTTTCCGACGTGGTTGACGCGAATTGGCGGGCGCTGATGAGCAAAAATCCCAGACACAAGATTTTTAATATCGGTACGGGCAAAGAAACCAGCATTAATCAAATATTTCAAAAGTTAAAAAAATTGACCGCCAGTCAGTTCAAGCCCAAGCACGGTCCGGCCAAAGCGGGCGAGGAGAGGCGAAGCGTGCTTGCCTGCGCCCGCGCGCGGCAAGAACTAAAATGGAAACCAAAAATAGATTTGGATACCGGTCTTGCCATGACCGTGGACTGGTTCCGTTGAAATATACCTTGGCTTCTTACCCCCGCAAAAGTCAATTGTCTTAATAGCGAGAAAGACTTCTTTAAGATGAATTGAAATCAGTTATCAGAAATCAGTAGTCAGTTAAGAAATCGGAAAAAGGAAAACAGTTAAGAAAACAGCAGTCCGAAATTAGGAACCAGTTTATATATTTTGTACAATTTTCCCGTTCTCTGATTTCTAATTTCCGTACCGATTTCTGTTTTCCGATAACCGATTTCTATCACGTTTATATTATAAAACTCAAAATTACACTTTTACAAAGGCCTCTTCTATCCGTATGGAGATTAGGGAACTCAATAAAAACAACATTGATAATAAAATCATTAACCACGCCGTCCGCATATTAAAAAGGGGCGGTGTGGTTGTTTATCCCACGGATTCAAGCTATGGTTTGGGCTGCGACCCGGAAAATATAAAAGCCGTAAAAAAAATTTATAAGATTAAAAACCGGCCCGCGTCCGAGCCTTTTCTCATGATTGCCTCAAGCGCGGCAATGGTCGCGAAATACGCGAAGTTTTCCAAAGCGGCGCGCGCCGCGGCCGCGCGCCGCTGGCCCGGCCCGCTCACCATGGTGCTTGAGGCCAGGCCTGAAATCAAGCTGGCCAAACAAATGGTCAAGCACGGCAAAATTGCTTTTCGCGTGCCCAAGGATAAGTTTTTAATCAAGCTGGTTAAAAAATTTAAAAAACCCATCATCTCAACTTCGGCAAATATGTCCGGCCGCGCTCCGATTTATGACGGCAAAAAACTGGTCAAGGTCTTTGCCGGAGCGAAGCTCAAACCCGACCTTATTATCAGCGTTGGTGCTCTGCCGTCGCGCCAACCGTCCACCATTATTGAATTTAAAAATGGCGCCAAGACATTGCGTCCGGGCCCGATAAAATTATGAATTTTGACACGCCGGCCAAGGTAAAAGAAATTTGTAAAAAATACGGATTCAGGCCCCAAAGGGCAAGGGGGCAAAATTTTTTAATTGACAAAAACATTATCGCAAAAATAATTGAACGCGCCGCGCTTGCGCCCCAAGATTCAATTCTTGAAATCGGGCCGGGTCTGGGCGTGCTTACCGCGGCCCTTGCCGGCGCGGCAAAAAAAGTTTTAGCCGTGGAGCAGGACAAAAAACTTTTTCAGATATTGTCCGACGAGTTTAATCTGCCCAATGTCAAATTTATCAATTCCGACATCCTCAAAATTTCCAATCAAAAAATCGCCGAACTTTTGGGGAGCAAGGAGTACGAAATAGTTTCCAACCTTCCCTTTCAAATAACTTCAAGCATTTTTGAAAAATTTCTAGCCAATGAACCTCGGCCCAAGCATTTGATTTTTATGATTCAGCGCGAAGTTGCCGAGCGCGTCATTGCCGCATCGCCGCGCATGAATCTTTTGGCCCTGTTTGTCCAGTTTCACGCCCGCGCCCAAATATTATTCAGAGTGGGGAAGAATAGTTTTTGGCCCATACCCAAGGTTGACTCCGCGGTCATTGAACTCGTACCAAAGTCGTCAGACGTGCTTGACCGGGCCCTTGGCCGCGCGGACATAAATAACTTTTGGCATTTGGTAAAAATGGGATATCGATCAAAGAGAAAATACTTGTTCAATAATCTGGTGCGTTACGCAAATATTTCAAAATCCGACTTGGCTCTAATTTTTGGCCAGCTTGGTATGGATCCCAAAATAAGGGCACAAAATCTGGATTTACAAAATTGGCTTGATTTAGCCAAGAAAATCCAACAAAAAGGTTGATTATTCCGTTGTTTGTATTCTTTTTTTGTGGTATACTTATATTGTAAATTTTTAACTAAACCCCGCACCTTTTAGGCGACTTAAACTAAAAATTAAGGCCAGTCGTTATTATCCGTATTTTTTTGAAGAAATTATGAGACACAGCTATTTATTAAGCGCTAAGGCGCTTCTCGCCTGAAAGGTGCGGGGTAAACTTGGGGATTTGACAAATGCTCACTGCTTTTAAAAATAAAGTGGTAGGATTATTAATCAATCATAAAAGACTGACATTGGTTTTGTCTGTCTTTTTTGTTTCCGGTTTGGTATTTTTTGCTTTTTCCGACCAAACGCTCGCCGCCACGGGCGACTCCATCGCCCGGCTGATATCCCTCATTTTGGAAATGGTGATAAATTTCATGGGCAAGTTTATCTTGCTGCTCTTCAATCTGCTGGTCGGCCGATTGGCTCCCTATAACAATTTTATTGACGCCCGGGCGGTCCAAGTGGGCTGGGTTTTGACCCGAGATATTTCCAACATGTTTTTTATTTTGGTGCTCCTGGCCATCGCCTTCGGCACCATTCTTAAGATAGAACAGTTGAATTATCAAAAAGTATTGCCCAAACTTCTTATCATGGCCGTGGTCATTAATTTTTCCAAAACCATTTGCGGCCTGGTTATTGATTTTGGCCAAGTGGTCATGCTGACATTTGTCAACGCTTTTGTTGCCGCGGCCGGAGGGAATTTTTTAAATGCCCTCGGTCTTTCTCGGCTTCTTACCCTAAGCGAGTCCGGCAGCCTTGAGGTTAGCGACTGGAATTTAGTCGGTGCTTTTCTTTTAGCCTTAACCATGATGATTATTGCCCTGATTGTGGTTGTGGTTTTTATTATCGTGTTGGCTTATCGTATTGTTATACTTTGGGTTTTGGTGATTCTTTCGCCTTTGGCATTTTTGGCCGGCGGCTTTCCCGTTGGCAAGGCGAGTCAAGCCTACTCCCAATGGTGGGATAATTTTACGGGCGCGGTTATAATTGGTCCGATTTTGGCATTTTTCCTATGGCTCGCTCTTCTTACGGCCGGAGGCGGAACCCTGTCTTCAGAATTCCCAGAGGCTTATGAGCCCACGACAGAAGAAAAGACATTTGGCGAATTGGGCAAAGCAGGTGAAAATTATTTTTTGA
>JAHJFT010000007.1 GCA_018824325.1 Patescibacteria group bacterium | reverse complement strand
CCAAGGATACGATTATCGGGCAGATAAAGAAAATGGGTTCAAGCTGTGATTGGTCGCGCATGGCTTATACCCTGGACGAGACAAGGACCAAGGCAGTGCGCACGATTTTTAAAAAGATGTATGACGATGGCCTAATTTACCGCGGCGAGCGCATTGTCAATTGGTGCCCAAGGTGTTCTTCCACTTTGGCTGACGATGAAGTTGAGTACCGTGAAGAAAAGGGTAAGCTCTATTATATTAAATACGGCCCGCTCACCATCGCCACCACGCGCCCGGAAACAAAAATCGGCGATACTGGCGCGGCCGTGAACCTACAAGACAAGAGGTATAAAAAATATCACGGTAAAGAGCTGGAAATACCTTTGGGAAAAATTAAAATCAAAATTAAGGTCGTGGCTGACGCCGAGGTTGACCCGGAATTCGGCACTGGCGTGGTCGGCGTGACCCCAGGCCATAGCCAGGAAGATTTTGCCATAGCCGAACGCCACAAGTTATCCATAAAAAAAGTTATCGCTGAAGACGGCAAGATGACCGCCCTGGCCGGGCCCTATGCCGGCCTGACGGTTCAAGAGTGCCGCAAACAATTTGTCAAAGATTTGGAAGCCGCCGGCCTAATTGAAAAGATTGAAGACTATGGGCTCAATCTTTCAGTTTGCTACCGTTGCGAAACTCCGGTTGAGCCGCTTACTTCGCTTCAATGGTTTATTGATGTTAACAAGCAAATTCCCGGACGAAACAAAAGCCTCAAGCAAATGGCCAACGAGGTGGTGAGCGAAGGCGACATCAATATTATTCCGGAGCGTTTTACAAAAACTTATTTTCACTGGATGGAAAATCTGCGCGACTGGTGCATTTCGCGCCAAATTTGGTTTGGCCATCAAGTGCCAGTATGGTATAACAAAAAATCAAAAAATCAAGAAATCAAAAAATCAAAAATGGAGCAGGGCGAAGAGGAAATTTATGTCGGCGTTGAGGCGCCTAAGGGCGAAGGCTGGGAGCAGGACACGGATACTTTGGACACATGGTTTTCTTCCGGGCTTTGGACTTTCTCCACCTTGGGCTGGCCAGACAAGACCAATGATTTAAAAACATTTCATCCCACCTCGGTCATGGAGACGGGCTATGACACCATTTTCTTTTGGGTCGCGCGCATGATTATCATGTCTACCTACGCGCTTGGCGAAATTCCGTTTTCCAATGTTTATTTGCACGGTTTGATTCGCGATGAGCAGGGCCGGAAAATGAGCAAGTCCTTGGGCAACACCATTGACCCGGTTGAGGTGGCCGACAAGTTCGGCACTGACGCGGTGCGCTTGAGCCTGGTCATTGGCACTTCGCCGGGCAATGACATGAATTTGTCTGAACAAAAAATCGCCGGCTTTAGAAATTTTACCAACAAGCTTTGGAATATTTCCCGTTATATTTTTTCCTCTTGTGGAAATATTAAAAGGCAAAAAACCGCGCCCAAACCCAAGACCCTGGCCGATGCTTGGATTTTGTCGCGATTTGCCCGGGTCAAAGAGCAGGTTGAAAAACATTTGGACGAGTTTCAATTTTCCGCGGCCGGCGAAACACTGCGTGACTTTACGTGGTCGGATTTTGCGGACTGGTATTTGGAAATTTCCAAGATTGAAAAAGCATGCCCTCCGAAGCCTTGGCGGAGGGGGGATAAAGACCAAATCCTCATGTTTATCTTGGAAAGACTGCTTATCATGTGGCATCCGTTCATGCCGTTTGTGACCGAAGCCGTTTGGTCGCGCCTGGAAAAAGACGATCTGCTCATGATTCAAAAATGGCCCGAGGATGAGAAAGCGCATCTTGACAGCAAAAAAGAAAAACAATTTAATCAAATTAAAGAGCTTATTACCAAGGTCAGAAATTTGCGCTCAATCCACAAAATTGAACCGGCGCAAAAAATTGAACTTTTCATATCCGCGGGAAGGGACGCGGAAAAACTCAAAGAGCACGAAAAAGTAATTGCCGCGCTCACTCGCGCGTCCAAAATTAAAATCGCGAAAAAACTTGAAAAACCGGAATCAAGCCTGGCCGTTGTTTTGGACAAGGTGGAGGCATATGTTCCGACCGAGGGGCTGATCGACATGGAAGGCGAGCGCGACCGGCTCAAGGCCGAAGCAAAAGATTTGCAAAGCTATATTAAAAAAGTAGATGCCAAAGTTAATAATATTGATTTTTTGAAAAAAGCCCCCCCAAAGATAATCCAGGCCGAGAAGGAGAGGTTGGGCACGGCGCGTGAAAAATTGGCGCGGCTTAAAGAGCAAATGAAGGATTTGTGAATCGGGATATAAATAAATCTACGAAATTACGAATCAAGTACGAATTTATGAATTTATGATGAATGTTCAATGCTTTTACGCGCGTTCGAAAAAATATTCGTATATTCGTAAAAAATTCGTAATTTCGTAGATTATAAAAATAAGCAATATAACAATATGAAAGCTAAAACCGACAAAAAAAAGATAGATGAAATTTTGACGCGAACCGTGGAAAATATTTACCCATCGCGCGAGGCATTGGAAAAAGTTTTGCACGCGGGCAAGCGTTTAAAAATTTACACCGGCATTGATCCGACCGGTCCGGAAATCCATTTGGGCCATGCCGTGTTTTTACGCAAGCTCCGGCAGTTCCAGGACCTGGGACATGAGATAATTCTTTTGATCGGGGACTTTACCGGCATGGTCGGCGACCCGACGGGCAAGTATTCGACCAGGCAGGTTTTGACGGATAAAGAAATCAAGAAAAATGAAAAAGATTATAAAAAGCAGGTTGGAAAAATTCTGGATTTTAAGTCGCGCACCAATCCGGCCAAAGTCATGAAAAACAGCGCCTGGCTTTCCAAGTTAAAATTCAAAGATATTCTGGAGCTCTGCTCAAATGTCACGGTCCAGCAAATGATTGAGCGCGACATGTTTGAAAAAAGAATCAAAACCGGAAAACCCATCAGCCTGCACGAATTTTTATACCCGATAATGCAGGGTTATGATTCCGTGGCCATGAATATTGATATGGAGGTAGGCGGCTCGGACCAGACTTTTAATATGCTCGTGGGCCGCGACCTTATGAAAAGCCTGAAGAAAAAAGAAAAATTTGTCCTCACTACCACGCTTCTCACTGACGCGTCCGGCAGAAAAATCGGAAAAACCGAAGGAAATGTTATTGCCATCTCGGACAAACCCGAAGAGCTTTACGGAAAAATCATGGCTTTGGGCGATGAGGTGATTTTGAAAATGTTTGCTTACTGCACCGACGTATCCAAGGAGGAAATCAAGGGCATGGCCCAAAAAATGAGCCAGGGCGCCAACCCGCGTGATTATAAAATGCAGTTGGCCCATGAAATCGTTCGCTTGTATAACGGCGCGGCCGCGGCCAAAAAAGCGGAACAGCATTTCAAGGGGTTGTTCCAGGAAAAAGCCGCGCCCAGCAAGGTTAAGGTTTATAAAGTTGCGGATAAAAAAATTAACATTGTTGATTTGCTCATAAAAACAAAGCTTGCCTCGAGCAAGAGCGACGCGCGCCGGCTGATTGAGCAGGGCGGCGTAAAAGCGGACGGACATGTTTTGGAGGGTTGGGATGTGGACATTATTCCCACAAAAAAAGGCGCGGTTGTTCAGAAGGGGAAGAGGCACTTTATTAAAATAATTAAAAAATAAGGGGGATGATGAGATAAATAAAGTTAAAAGTCAAAAGTCTAAAGTTCAAAGTAAAGTCCAAAGTAAAAAGTAACCCATATGTCAGATATTCTCAAAATGAGAACAACTTTAGACTTTTAACTCTACTTTGTATTTTTGACTTTAGACTTTGGATTAAGTCTTTCATCACCCTTTTGCCATTTATTTTTTTGAGATGATATTAGACCAAATTAAGAAAAATCTGGAAAAACAAATTTTTGCTGTTTTTGGTTTGCCCAAAAATTTTGAAATAAAATGGCAGACGCCGCCGAATCCAGCGTGGGGAGATTTGGCATTGCCTATTTTTGAGATTGCAAAAACGCCCAAGGTTCAAGGCGATGAGATTGTCAAAAAAGTTCAAAAACTGAAATTGCCCGCGTCCGTGGAAAAAATTGAAACAAAAGCCGGGTATGTGAATTTTTTCCTTGAACCGAATTTCCTGGCGCGCGGTTTGGCCAAGGAGCTGGCGGCCAAGAGTCTCGGTAAAAAAAATTCAGGCAAAAAGAAAACAATCATGCTTGAATTTTCCCAGCCCAACACGCACAAAGAGTTTCATGTCGGTCATTTGCGCGGCTCGGTTTTGGGGCAAAGCCTGGTCAATATTCTTCAAGCCCACGGCGACAAAGTTATCGCGGCCAATTATTTGGGCGACGTGGGCGCGCACGTGGCCAAGTGGCTTTGGTGTTATAAAAAATGGCACGATGGCGAAGAGCCGGGCGCGGATAAAGCCAAGTTTCTGAGCAAGATTTACCAGGAGGCGGCCAAAAAATCCGAAGCCAATCCGGAACATAAAAAAGAAGTCGCGCAAATTCAAAAAAAACTTGAGCAAGGCGACCGCACGCTTTTGCGGGTTTGGAAAAAGACCAGAAAATGGAGCATTGATGAATTCAAAAAAATCTACAAAATCCTGGGCGTGAACTTTGATATTTATTTTTACGAAAGCGAAGAGGAGGCGCCGGGAAAGAAGATAGTGGAAAAATTGCGCCGCCGCGGCATCGCCAAGACGAGCCGGGGCGCGGCGGTCATGGATTTGGAAAAATACAATTTGGAAATATTTTTACTGCAAAAAGCCGACGGCGCCGCGCTTTACGCGACCAAGGACCTGGCTCTGGCTTTTAAAAAATTTAAAAAATACAAAATAGATGAAAGCTGGCACCTGGTTGACGTGCGCCAGACGCTTTATTTTAGACAGCTTTTTAAAACCCTACGGCTTGCCGGTCTTAAAAAAATATTCAAACACCTGGCCTACGAATTCGTCAGTCTGCCCGAGGGCGTGATATCCTCCCGCTCGGGCCGAATGGTCGGCTTTAACGAAATTTTTGAAAAGGTGAGCGGATTGGCGGCGCAAGAAACCGCGAAAAGGCACAAAGGCTGGCCCAAGAAAAAAATTGAGCGCGCCTCCCGCGCCATCGCGCTCGCGGCAATGAAATTTGACATGCTCAAGCAGTCGCGCGAAAAGCAGATCATTTTTGACCCAAAACAGGCGCTTTCGTTTGAAGGATTTACCGGGCCTTATCTTCTATACACGCTCGCGCGCATAAACAGCATCCAGCGCCGCGCCGGCCGGGGAATCGAAAAAATAAAACATCGCGACAAATTAAAAATAGAACCGATTGAAAAACAGCTTTTGGTCAAGCTGGCCCAATTTTCCCAAATAACCGCGGCCGCGGCGCGTCAAGCTGAACCCGCGCTGGTAGCGCAATATCTGTTCGATCTGTGTAAAACATTTGCCGAATTTTATCACGCGGTAAACGTGCTCAAAGCCGAGCCCGCGGAAAGAGTTTGGCGCCTGGAGCTTATTAAAAATATCAAGCAGGTTCTTGAATACGGACTTGAATTGTTGAGTATTGAATATCTGGACGAAATGTAAGCCGCGCGTTTTGAGGCGTAAAACGCGGACCTTTCTTGACAGAGCGAGCCTTTTTGCTAAAATAGAATAACCTAACATTTAATATCAAAAATATGTTTAAAAAAGACGGAGAATTTGCCGAGGGGGGGGAAACCGTGATTGCCCGCGGCGTTAAGCTTGAGGGTGATTTTAACAGTCAGGGCAACGTGATTGTCGAGGGTGAAGTTTCGGGCAGCGTCACCACGTCCAGCGATCTTAGGGTAAGCGAGTCGGCTAAAATAAACGCCGATGTTAAAGCCCGGAACGCGGTGGTTGCCGGTCAAATCAGCGGCAATACCAAGATTCAGGACAAACTTGAACTCATGGAAACCGCGAGTATCGACGGCGATATTGAAACCGGAGTGCTTTCGGTTGCTCCCGGCGCCCGCGTCAACGGCCGCATCGTCATGGGCGGCGACACGGTTAGCGAGGCAGTCAAGGGAAATAAAAAAGAAAATAAAAAATCCGAAAAAAACGCTGACATGGCAGAGGATGAAATATAATTATGTATTATTATATTTATGATGAATTTGTCCAAGACAAGCGTTTTGAAAAGGAATTATTTCAAATAGAGAACCGGTTGACCGATCTTGGCATTTCCGGTAAAATAGGGCGTCTCGCCCTTTTTAAAGATGCGGCCGAACTTATTCGCGACGAAGCCAGGCGCGGCGCCAAGACCGTGATTTTCGTGGGTAATGACCGCACCATCAATCGGGCGCTCAAGGTTTTGCCCGAGCTCAAAGTTACTTTTGGCATCTTGCCCATGGGCGAAGAAGAAAATATCTACGCCAAGATTTTGGGCATGCCCCAGGGTTTTGCCGCCTGCGACGTTATCTCGGCGCGCATTATTAAGCCCATGGACATCGCCAAGGTCAATGATCGTTTTTTTCTTTCCCGCGTTTCAATCCCCAACACCCGCGTCCCCCTGCTCTGTGAAGGTTCATATCGGCTGGCGCCGACCGATGCCGGCGACATCGAGATAAGGAACTGGGGCCGGATGGACAAGTCGCAAAATTGCGTGGGCAATCCCGAGGACGGTCTGCTTGACCTCATAATTGAGGCCAAGCTGGGCAGGAAAAAAGCCGGCTCCACGGATTTAAAACTGAAATTTATCGATATCCGGGTGAAAGAGCAGATTTCCATCCACATTGACGGGGAAAGGGTTAATGGTAATAATTTTAAAATAAAAATTGCCCCATCCAAGGTTCGTTGGATCGTGGGAAAAGAAAGATTGTTTTAAATTTATGCGCGTCAAAGTAAACAAAGAAGCCTGCATCGGCTGTGAGCTCTGCGTCTCCATGTGTCCCAAAGTTTTTAAATTGGGAGAGGACGGCAAGTCCGAGCTGATTGAACAAGCTGATTTTGACAAGAATTCTGACTGCATTGACCAGGCCCAGGCAAGCTGTCCGGTTGCCGCCATAGTTGCAGAAAAGTAATTCTTTATTCGTTTTTATTTTTACATTTTTTAGTATCAATTTTTTAAAGATAGCGAAACTGGAAATTGGAAATTAATTTATTGTTCTGGAAAATAGCAAAACAATTTCTTAATTTCCAGTTTCCAGTTTCTAATAAATCGTGCTGCGGTGGCGGAATAGGTATACCCCGCCATGCGGCGGGGCAGGCGCGCTAGCCATATTCTTTCAAATGAATAAAAAAATTAAATCAAAACATATACGCTGCGGTGGCGGAATAGGTATACGCGCTAGCTTGAGGGGCTAGTGGGGGCAACCCCGTGGAGGTTCAAGTCCTCTCCGCAGCACCAAGTCAACAATTAACGTTTGACCATGGCCAGGGACGATTAGCTCAGTTGGCTAGAGCGCCTCGTTTACACCTGCCCGCCAAGACCTGGGTCCGTAGCTCAGCTGGTTAGAGCGCCTCGTTTACACCGAGGAGGTCCACCGTTCGAGTCGGTGCGGACCCACCAAGTCGCAATCCATAAAATAAAAAATGTGAACAGAAAAATCATAATAAAAAATAGAGAAGAGGAAGCTTTGATTAAAGATTTAAATGGAAGGAAAGATATCAAGGCGGAGCGTATAAAAAGATTTTTAGCGCTTCCGGACTTAACGAAAAAGGAACATTCTCCGGTAAAAATTTTATTTGGCCAGATAATAAATCTGCCCATATTCAAAGACTTTGACTTAGTCGAATTCCCGAAGATTGTGACCGTTGAACAATGTTTTGACCTTTTAAATACGCCCAAAGACCATCCGGCCAGAAGGGAAACGGACACGTATTATTTGGACGATACGCATATCTTACGCACGCACACAACGGCTTTTTGGTCTTTTTATTTAAAAGATAAAGAAATTCTGGAAAAGTTGGAAAAAGACGGCGAAATAAAGGCGCTCGCTTTGGGAATTGTTTTCAGAAAAGACGAAATTGACCGAAGCCACTATCCGGCTTTTCACCAAATTGACGGTTTATTAATCTGCAAAAAAGCAAAAAAGATTATCACGCAGGAAGACTTGAAAGATGTGCAGGTTGAGCTGGCAAAAGGAATTTTCGGTCCTGACATTGAATGGAAATTTATTCCCGATAAGTTCCCTTACACGGTCGAAAGCCTTGAAATGAACATTAAATTCAATGGCGAATGGATGGAGGTGAACGGAGCCGGTCTGGTGCATCCGCAATGTCTGAAAAATTTTGGTTTAGATCCGGAAATTTACAACGGCTGGGCATTCGGGTTTGGCGACAGATTGGCAATGATAAAAATGCAAATTCCGGACATCAGAATTTTGTGGTCCGATGATCCACGGATAACCAGTCAGTTTAAAGACATAAACAGCAAATATGAAGAAGTAAGTAAATATCCAGCAATCTCGCGGGACATCTCGTTTATAATTGATAAAAATATAAATTTAAATAACTACTACGAAATCGTCCGGGATTTTGCGGAGGATTTGATTGAAGAGGTGAAATTGATAGACGAATACGAAGACGAAGAAAAATTCGGCAAAGACAAAAAGTCTTATACATTCCGCATTGTTTACCGCTCGTTCGAAAGAACCTTAACTAATGAAGAAATAAACAAAATCCAGGAAGCAATCCGCGAGAAAACAAAGCAAGATTTAGGTGCGGTTTTGAGATAATATTGCTTTTAAAATCTTAGGCCATCTTTGCTCTCTCCAAAAAAATTCAAAAAAGGCCATCGACTTATTAAAGCGATGGTCTTTTGCTTGCGGTTTGATTTCGCGAATAAATAAAAAAAAATCGGCTACCAAGAGGAGCCGAAAGTTTTTAGGCCAGAGATTTTGTTTGGCCGTCTGTCAAAGACGCAAAGCTGTAAAGCCGTCTTTCTCCGGGTCAAATTCCCTGACAAAGACCTCAACCATTTTGCACTGTGACAGCGTTTTTTTGAAGAACGGCTTGATGGCCCGGGCCAGCGTCTTGGCCAGTTCCTGGCGAACTTTGAGCGTGCGGTTGGGTCGCTTGAACAATCCTTCCACGAACACGATAATTTCTTCGCCCCTTGCTTCTTTGGCCAAGTCAGACGGGAAGAAAACCGTTACATCGTTTGCGCTTAAGTCCAACTTTTTTATCTTGGCAGTTTCAATCCGTATCTTTTCCATAAGCAATTCCAGCCCCTGAACACCGTCCGGCACTCCCATAACTGTAATAATTGGCATTTTAAACCTCCTTCTAATAATGGTTAAGGTGCAATAATTATCAAGAAATGTATGTTAACATAGTGGAACCAAGATATCAAGCCGCGTATTTTTTTGCCCCTGCATAAATTAAGATACATATTGCAGTCCCTTGCCTCCGGCCATAAAAAAGTATAAAATATAAGCAAATATGATCGCACGAATAATCATCGGATTAATCATCGTGGCCGCGGGCGTGGCCATGGTTATGCGCACCCAGTGGTTTATGTCCATTGTCGGCCAAATCGCCTGGGCCGAGGCGCATCTTGGCGGCGGCGGTTCAAGGGCGCTTTTAAAGATAATCGGGCTTGCCCTTATATTTATCGGTTTTCTAGTGGTCACCAATATGTGGGAGTCGGTCATTGTTTGGATATTGGGCCCGCTTTTCCCGGGCACACGCTAGCTTATTAGCTAATTAGCTTTTTAGGACTTAGGATTGGCAGTTATTCAACATTTTCTCATCATCTATTCCTTGATAGATTTTTACCAAACAATCAACTCCTTACATGAATTTACGATTAGATTCCCAATTTTTCTAACAAGCTAACCAGCTAAAAAGCTAAAGTATGTCTCTTATCCCCAGCACAAGTGAACTTATCAACGCTGACAATTTGCTTGCCCAAGGCGCCATCCGTCAGGGCATGAAGGTCGCGGACTTGGGTTGCGGCACGACCGGCCATTTTATTTTTCCGGCCGCCGAACTGGTCGGGTCGGATGGCATTGTCTATGCCGTGGATATTCAAAAAAGCGTTCTAAGCGGCATTGAAAGCCGAAAAAAAATGGAAGGCGTGGAAAATGTTAAAGCCGTTTGGGCCGACATTGAGCGTTCGGGCGGCGTCAGGATTGACGCGTCAAGCCTTGATCTGGTTTTGCTGGTTAACAATCTTTTCATGGCAAAAGAAAAGAGCGTCTTGGCCAAGGAGATATTAAGGCTTATGGCGCCGGGCGCGCGTTTGATTGTCGCCGACTGGAAGACGACCCGAGTGCCGTTTGGCCCGGCCGTGTCAGACCGCGTTTCCGCGGAAGAAGCGGAAAGACTTTTTACCGCGAGCGGCTTTGAGCTGGAAAAAGAATTTGACGCCGGCAAATTTCATTACGGACTCGTCTTTAAGAAAGTATAGAGAAAAAAGCCAGGACATTATTATTTAAGAAATTTGTACAAGAGCTTCGCTAGCTTCCTTAGCTTCATTAGCTTGTTAGGAATTAGAAACCCGGTCTAACGAAGCTAACGAAGCTAATGCAGCTAACAAGCTAGTATGATAGATTTAGAACCACTTCTCACACTTAGTTTTTGGATAGAAAAAAAACCGCCCTTGCTGACCTCTCCGTTTCAGCAACTGTTTTTTTATTCATTCGGCGCCATGGTCGTGCTTGCATTAATCATCTCAATACTTGTCAAGCAAAAGAAAAAGACCGACCCGTGGATTGCCAAGGGATTTCAAAAGATTTCCTCATGGTGTTTGACCATGGGCATTGCCGGGCTGATAATTTTGTTTTTTTCATTTGAGCAGGTCGTATTTCTTTCCATGCGCCTTGGGTATATTATATGGCTGGTTGCCGCCCTGGCCTGGCTGGCTTGGATTGTGATATTTTTTATCCGCGTGGTGCCGCGCAAAAAAGCGGAAATCAAGAAAAAAGAAGAGCTGAAGAAATATATTCCCACGCGAAAATAATTTGAGACTGTAGAATAATAGTTTTTACCTCAATGTTTTCAGTCTCACCCCGTCGGATGACGGGGTAAAGAGATGTTTTATTTAGTCAAAGCTAAACAACGGCACGAACTTTGTCTATTCGTCTACACTTTCAATTTTATGAAAAATCTTGGCAAATGGGGCGAGGAAACAGCCGCCTCTTTTTTAATGAAAAAGGGTTATAAACTGATTGACAAGAATTGGCGCGCCCGCCCGGGCGAGATCGACCTTGTCATGCGCCACGGCCCGACTCTGGTGTTTGTTGAGGTAAAAACCAGAAGCACCAAAGACTTCGGCTATCCGGAAGAAGCCTTGAGCGAGGAAAAGATGGAGCATCTTGGCGCCGCGGCTGAAGAATTTTTGCAAAGTTATGGCGGCGACCCGGATTATCGCATTGACTGCGTCGCCATTATCGGCCGACCCGATGGGCCGGTTGAGATTGCACATATTGAGGGGATACAGGATTAGGAAGTTCGGCGAGAGTCGGTTGTTTTGATAGAAAAAATTTTTAGAGTAGATTGAAATCAGGAAACACGGGGAAATTAGTTGTATGGAAAGTGGAAAATTGTAATAGAAATTGGAAATTGGAAAATGGAAATTAATATATTAAAGACGTCATTACTGTTTTCTAATCTCTATTTTCTATTACTAATTTCCATTTTCCGAATAGTTAATTTTTTTCGTCTTTAAATAAAAAAACACGTCGCGTCAGGGAGAGCGACGTGTCGGACAAGGGCCAGATGGTCCTTATTTTTTTCGTTCGTTTTTCTCTTTGGTTTTCTTCTCGGCGAATTTGTTCACCACTCCGCTCACCTTGAATAGGAACCAGACGCCATCCATGAGCGTGTAAACCGAAGTAAAAGAGAAGGTGGCATTTATCAGCACCGAATCCGAGGGCATGTCCAGGATAGTGATGATCCCGATAACAAAGGGCGCGGCCACAAAAGAGTTGACAATAAGCGGCAGCAGCATGAGCCAGAAATTAAATTTGCCTTCAGAGTAGTATTTGAACGCGTCGTAAAGATTCTTCAGAATAACCGCGGCATAGCCCCCGGCTACACACCACCAGGAGAAAGAGACTGCGCCCGAGGCAGGGTCATTAGCCGCGGTCGGAGCGGCCGCGCCAAACAGCCAGCCCATGAGCAGAATCAGGCAAAAATAAGGCCACATTGAACTCATTTTTTTAAGGTGCCAAGGCATTTTATTCCTCCTTGCCCCGCCGTAGTCTCGCCGAAGCATAGCAAAGGCGGACGAAGGCGGTGGCTTTATCCCGCCTTATGGGCGGGGTTTGTAGAACATTGTAATTTACCCCGAGAACGGATATTTGTCAAGGCTTGCCCTATCTGTCTCCGCCCGCTATAATATTTAGGAGAGACCGCTCATTTAGATTAGTCAATTTTTAAGCAGAGTTTGAAATATTAAATTAAATTTATGGCATTTCAAGAACGCATTGCGGCTATGAAAGCCAAGCAGGAAGCCGCGGAACAAGTGAAAAGGGAGGAGGCGGAAGGAGCCGCCAAAGCGGAAAAAGAACAAAGACTGGGCGAGCTTTCGGCTGAACGCGAAAGAGTATCGCTAGAGCTTGCCGCAGTTGAGGCCGAAGCGCAAGAAGCCGATACCGCCATTGCCGAGGCCGAAGCCTTTGCCGCGGAGCAAGGCGAAAATCTGGACCCCGAAGCCGGGGCGGAAATCGAAGCATTACGCCAGGAAACTGTTGCGGTAAAAGAAAAATTTGAAAATCTAAAAGCCGAAGCAGCGCAGATTGATTCAGAACTGGCCGCCTTGGAAGAGGGCGCCGAAGCGCCGGCGGAAGCCGAAGAACGCGCCGCGGAGGAAGCAGTTGAAGCACCAGAAAAAGAACTGCCCGAAGAAATAAAAAATCAATTAGAGACATTAAAAAGCGAGGTGAGAAAAGGTTTCCATGAAACTTGGTATAGCCGCGATAAAGTTTCTCAAGGATTAAGTGATATGAGAGCAACTGCGCTTGAACTCGTTCAAAAGCACCCCGAAAAT
>JAHJFT010000120.1 GCA_018824325.1 Patescibacteria group bacterium | reverse complement strand
CCCTGAAGAGTGACTGTCACATCGGAGCGGTACCAACCATCCTCCCCCACGTCTCCTACTGGAAATGCCGTTGTCATCGGTAGCCAACCATTTGGGATTACCCAGGGCAAATTGTCAAAATATCCAGTGGCCAATTCATAGGGAGAATCAACAAAATTATCTCCATTTGAATTTGGAGTAGGCCAGTTGGACCAGTAATTACCCCCTGTGGGAATGTTAAGATTGAAAACAGGGTTTCGGGTATTATCGATAGCTGTTTGCACTAGATTATCAATAAAATTATTGTTATACATTCTATTATTATCAAAAAATCTAAACTGAATGCCCAGATCATTTCCAGTAAAAGTGTTATTCCTGATTAAGGCGTTGGAACCATAGGCAAATACCCCAACTTTGTTTTTCTCCAAGTAATTTCCATAGAGGGTAACGTAGTAGTGATTAAAATAGATGCCACGGTCGGAATTGCTAATGTGGTTGTTTTCGATCCTGCTGTACTGGCAAGTACCTGTGGAGCAACCACCAACCGGTACTATCAAGACGCCATAATAGCCATTCTCCATTTGACTATCTTGGACTTTATTGCCCATTGAATACTGGTCATATACTCCTAAATAACCATTTTTGAATGAGATGTTCTCTACTGTAGAGTTTTGATTTTGGTGTAAATAAACACCGGCAAACTCATCTGCAAAACTTAGATCTTTAAAGGTCATGTTTTGGCACTGGATACAATAGACTGTGCCTGCATTGCTAGCAGAATCAATAACCTGATTGGTGGCATTACGTAAATATACAACTGGTTTACCCTCAACCAAATTTGTTTGGTCTATCGTCTGGCTTAAGTAGGCAACGTTCCAACTGAAAAGAGCAAAGTTCATGTAATTATCGTTCATTATATTTTGGGTGAGAATATTTTGAGGAGAATCATAAATAAATATTCCGTAAGCGTCATTGGTATAAGCTGTGGCTGAGGCACCATTTCTATCTGCTTGATTTTGAGTCAAGATATTGTTTGAAGATTTCTGAATCCAGATGCCGGTTAAACGATTGTCATTCGCTATATTTCTTAAAATTTGATTGTAATTGGAAGAATAAAAACGTAGACCAACTTCATTTTCCCTGACTTCGCTATCGATAACCTGGTTATAACTGCCTAGGTTAAAATAAATACCGTTGGCAAAATTTTTAACTACCAAGTTCTTAATGGTGATATATTGCTTGTTGTTGCTATAGATACCATTGCCTGAGTTGTTACCAATGACTGAATAACCATTACCATCTAAGATTATGTTATTGGCATCAATTTGGATTGTTTGAAAAACATCACCGGTTAAGGTGCATGTTTTGTTGGAGTAGTTCCAGGTACCAATGGTTATACAATCTCCTCCGGTGGTATCATTTTTGATAAATTTGGTGCTGGGGTGAATTTGAATAATTAAAGTATGAGGGTTGGCGGTATCAAGTTGAAAATCAATCCGGCCGTCTTGATCACTTTCCACGTAATAGTGTTGGTGGTACTCATCAAGATAAAAATGGTAAGTGGTTGCAGGAATAAAGCCTGAAAAATTTAGAGTAACTTTTTCTGTGTCAGTGGTCTTTTCCGAAGAAAACAAAATCATTTCTCCAATAAAATTGACTTCGGCTTTAATGGGATTACTGCTGGTGACAATAAGCTGAGGATTTTGCTGGCTGACAAATTCTGTGGCAAGCGTGTCTTGATTTGACCGGATTAATATCTCGTTCTCTAAAACCTGGGCGCGTGCAACTGTTGGCAGTAAAGTTAACAATAATGTTAGTAATGAAAGCGCAAAAATTTTATTTAGTTTAAACATTACTTTTGTTTATAAGCTTTTTATTTTAGATAATCAAGAGGAATTCCGATCGGCCTACACCAAAGCCGGCTATTACCAGATTAAATAACCTGGAGAGTGGTACACCACCAACTAAGCTATAGGGATTGAAAGGCTCCAGACCTAGTCCCACAGCGGTTTTAAAGTTTTGAGGGTTTCTGTAACTGAAGCATTGGTTGTATTTACCAACTTTATTCGATTTTTGTACTTTTTGATTAACGGCGAGAGAAATTCATCGGCCCACGATGGGGTCAGAGTGATCACTTCACCAAAGTCGATTACTAGCGGTTCTTTTTTGCTTAGATTATCTAGAGTAGATTGAAAGGCAAGCAACGCTTCTTTGCCGGATGGGCGTGAAATCAGGGTTGTACCGAATTTATGAACTGAAATAAGCATAATTACTCCTCTTAATAACTAATAACTACAAAACACCCACGGACATGTTTGGGCATAATTTTGACATCAATTTTTGTTTTGTGATTACTTAACTCTAAGAGGGCATTGCCTGTTTGGAAAGATAAGCCAAAATCATTCGAGGTTACGATTGTTTTGACAAATTTTAATCCGT
>JAHJFT010000044.1 GCA_018824325.1 Patescibacteria group bacterium | reverse complement strand
TATTTAAAAAAATCGTCAGTTGGAGCATCCCCCCTCCCTGCCCCTCCCTTTAAAAAGGGAGGAGACGATAATTGGAGCCCCTAAAATTATTTAAAAATATCCTAAATTAACGTCCCGTTTTAGCAAGTCCTCACCCTTTGAAAAAGGGGGAGACAGAGAGGGATTTTCACTTTTTCAATATCTTCAAATACACATCGCTCGGCACCTCCACGCGGCCGCGGGTCATCATTTTCTTTTTACCTTTCTTCTGTTTTTCCAAAAGTTTTCGCTTGCGCGTGACATCGCCGCCGTAAAGCTTGGCCGTGACATCTTTGCGCAGTGCGGAAAGGCGTTCGGCCGCGACAATCTTGCCGCCGATCGCCGCCTGGATTTTGACGACAAACTGCTTGCGCGGAAGATTTTTCTTTAACATCTCAACAATACGCTTCCCCTCTTGATGCGCCTTTTCTTGGGGCACAAGCATGGCCAGGGCTTCGTCCGGTTCCTCGGCGATTAGGATGTCCAGCTTAACGATTTTGGCTTTGCGATATCCGATAAATTCATAATTCAACGACGCATAGCCCGAGGAGACGCTCTTCAGCTTGTCGTAAAAATCAACAATTACCTCGGCCAAGGGCAGCTCATAATGAAGGATTACTCGGTTCGTATCCAGATATTCGGTATTTTTATATTCTCCGCGCCGGTCCTGGGCCAAACTCATGATATTGCCCACATACTCCTTGGGCGTGATAATATCCACGCTGACCCACGGCTCTTCGGTATGTTCAATATACGTCGGGTCGGGCATTTCTTGGGCCGATTTTATGACGCGCTCTTCGCCCTTGGTTAAAAAAACTTTGTTGGCAACCGACGGCGCGGTAACAATAAGATCAAGCTCGTACTCGCGCCGCAAGCGTTCTTTAACTATTTCCAAATGAAGCATGCCCAGGAGACCAACGCGAAAACCAAAGCCGAGCGCCTGGATTCTTTCCGGCTCAAAACTCAAGGCCGCGTCATTTAATTTCAATTTGTCTATGGCGTCGCGCAAACGCGGATAATCGGCCCCGTCCTTGGGAAAAATTCCGGCATAAACCATTGGCTTCACTTCTTTATACCCGGGCAAAATCGCGGCTTTTTCTTTTTCCAAAGTAATGGTGTCGCCGACGCGACAATTTTTTATTGTTTTTAAACCGGTGACAATATAGCCGATTTCTCCGGCCGATAATTCGTCGGATTTTTCAAACTGCGGCCGGAAATATCCCGTCTCCAGAACCTCGCAGTCGGCGTCGGTTCCCAAGAAATTAATTTTTTCTCCGGTCGAGACCTGACCGTTCATCAAGCGAACATAGGCAATCACGCCTTTGTACTCGTCGTAATTGGAGTCAAAAATAAGGGCCTGAAGCGGCGCGCCCGGCCGAACCTCGGGCGGGGGCACTTTTTCAATCACTGCCTGTATTACGGCATCAACATTCTGACCGGTCTTGGCCGAAACCTGAAAAATCTCTTCGGGCTTGGCGCCGAGCAATTTGATTAATTCTTGTTTTCTTTGGTCAACCTGGGCGTTGGGCAAGTCAATTTTATTTAAAACCGGAATAATGGTTAAATTCTGCTCCATGGCCATGTAAAGATTGCCCAGGGTTTGCGCTTGAACGCCCTGGGTGGCATCAACCAAAAGAATCGCTCCCTCCACCGCGGCCAATGACCGTGAAACTTCATAATTAAAATCAACATGGCCGGGCGTGTCAATAAGATTGAGGATGTACCCTTGATAATTCATGCGCACCGGCTGAAGCTTAATGGTGATGCCGCGTTCGCGCTCCAGCTCCATGGTGTCCAAAACCTGCTCTTTCATTTTCCTTTTCTCAACCGTGGCCGTCAATTCCAAAAGGCGGTCCGCAAGCGTTGATTTACCATGGTCAATATGAGCAATTATGCAAAAGTTTCTTATATTATTCATGAGATAATTTTATTATGGACTTGCTTGCCCCGTAGTCAACCGAGTCCCGACAGCGGTCGGGACGAGGTTGTACTTCGGGGCCATGGTCAATGTGAGCGATGATGCAAAAATTACGAATATTATTCATAAGCTAGAATTGTCGGGTTTATTCGCATCATGGTTAAGTGAGCGACCTGTCCTCCGTAGCTCGAGCGAAGCGAGAGCGAAGGAGGATGATACAAAAATTACGAATATTGTTCATGGAGCGTATTTTAGCATGCGATTTCTTGCGAATCAAGGCTTGACATAAAAACCGCCACCGCCTTCGGCCCACGGCCCCGCAGAATGCGCCACCACAATCTGCGGGGTCCCTCCGTAGGCGAAAAAAAAACATAAAAACTAAAAAACCTTTTTAATTATTCGTTGCTTATTGTTTTTCTGTATTTTTATTTTTTGGTTTTTCTGTTTCAAGGAAGCCCTTGACAAAGTTTCTTAAATATATTAAACATAAACCAACCGACCCTAGCAACCTTAACAACAAAGGAGGCTCCCAATGGGACAAAAAAAGCGACTGCCTAAAAGCGTCCTTGCCCCATTTATGCGGGGCGTAAAACGCAACTATGGCGACGGCTCCGCGTCCGTGAAAAAGGTGGCTGAATCATTGGCCAAAAAAATAGGCAAACGATCTAAGGCCTACACATGCATCCTAAACAACAAAGAATATGCATGGCTGATGGAAATCTATTCCGGCAAATTGGTGCCGCGCCGCACTATCCGCGAAGCCATAGAATTCAAACTAGGCCATCTACTGGAAAGGCAATACGGCCACGAATGCCGAATTCGCCTAAAGTTCAGCGTGGACCGAAAAAAAAGACTGCTTCTCACAGTCATGCTCAATGGCTCTTCATGACCACCTCGACTTCAGAGGTGGTTTTATTTTTGATAAACGATCTACGTTACGGATACAGTGCAAATATACGAATCCATGATGAATATTCAACTACTTTTACGCGTGTCCAAAAAAATATTCGTATATTCGCCACGAAGTGGTCCCTTCGGGATAAAAAAATTCGTAGTTTCGTAGATTTTTTGTTCTCCTGATTTCTTGGTTTCTTGATTCTTAGTCAATACTCTCAATGCTTTCCTTGGGTTCGTAATATTTTTTAAATAATTTTCTTTGTATTGAGGCTTTGAAATTCATCATTTCCGGACTTCGGAGCAGAAGGCAAATCAAGCCGTAAACAATAATGCCCATGCCGCCGGCGAATAAGCCTTGGCTAAAAATTCCCAAAAATGTTTGCATATCAAGATAGGGTTCAACAATGAATTTTGAAACCTGCACCACCAGGCCCATGACCAGCGCGGCAACCGCAATTTTATATAAGGATTGAATAATGGGCAACTCGTGCAGATAACCGACCTTGATTCTAAGAACAACCCAGAGCACAATCATGTTAAAAATCGCGGCCACGGAAAAAGCCAGGGCAAGGCCGACGACTTCAAAATATTGAATAAACCAAAATGCCAGAACCACATTAAGCGCAACTGAAAGCAAGGCGGCGACAAAGGGCACGACCGTGTTTTTTATTGAAAAAAACATTCTTACTAAAAGCGGCACCAGGCTTTGGGCGAACAAACTCATGGCGAAAAAGGCCAGGCAATCGGCCGTAAGAATGGTGTCTTCCCAGGTAAACATGCCCGAGCCAAGAATGACGCGGACTATTTGGGCGCGCAGAAGAAGCACGAGGACGGAAGCGGGAATAATGAAAAATAAAATATCGCGCACCGTGTTGGAAAAGGCTTTTTTATATTTTTCTTGCGCTCCTTTGGCGGCAAATTCCGAAAGCGTGGGAAAAGCGGCAATAGCGAAAGAAATACCGAAGATGCCCACGGGAAAATATTGAAGATTGTTCGCCAGATTGAACACGGCGACGCTGCCGACGGTAAGCATGGAAGCGATGGCGGTGATGATGATTAAATTAATATTATTGACCCCCAGACTTAAAATTCGCGGCACCATCATGCGGGCCATTTTTCTTATGTATCGGTCGGCCCAGGGAAAAACAAGACGATACCGCCAGCCCAGAAAATAAGCGCCCGGCACCTGCACGAGCATGTGGCAAAGCGCACCCAAGATTACGCCGTAAGCCAGGCCAATGATGCCAAACCAGTCAACCAGCCACACCGCGCCGGCGATAATTCCCAAATTATAAAAAATCGGAGCAAGTGAATATAAAACAAACCTCTTGAATGTCTGGAGCATGCCGCCGAACACCGCGCCCAAACCCAATAACAAGGGGGATAGAAACATCATCCTTGTCAGGGAGATGGTCAGGGCGAGTTTCTCGCCGGTAAAGCCGGGCGTGATCAGGGGCATAATATACGGCGCCAGAAAAACCAAAACCAGGCCGAGCGCGGCCAAAATTAAAAACAGCATATTTAAAATGCCGTTGGCCACGCGCCAGGCGTGCTCTTTGTTTCGGCGCGAAATAAGTTCGGCGAAAATCGGTATGAACCCGGCAGAAAGCGCGCCGGCCACGATGATACTGTAAACAAAATCGGGCAAACGAAAAGCCGCGTAATAAATATCCAGTTCGTTGCCCGCGCCAAAAGTTCCGGCCAAAATCCGGTCGCGGATAATGCCCAAAAAACGGCTGGCCAAAGAAGCCAGGGTGACAATAATGGCCGCCGAAATAATGGTGGTTGATTTGCCGTTTAAAAATCTTTTGAACATTGAAGTAGCTATGCTGTCTTGAAAATCTACGACATTATCTGAAAAATTATCCGTAGATTTTGATTTCTTAAATTTTTAATTTCCTTGATCACTTGCTCTGCCCTTGATTCCACTTCTTTAGCCTGGCTTTGCTCAGAAGGCCGAGAATCATCAAAACGGCCAGCGCGAAAATAACAATACCGCCAACCAGAGTCCACAGCCGCCAGTTTTCAAGATTAAAAAAGCTGATGGAAATTTTTACTTCATCTTCAGCCGATTGGCCGACCAGGTCGATTACCTTGAGCTTGACCAAGTACTCCCCGCTTTTGCCAAAGGCGTGGACAACCTTTTCTTGGTTATCAACGGCACCGTCGCCAAAATCCCATTCATATCTTAAATTCTTGCGCAACGCGCCCAGGGCCTGAAATTCATATTCATTCCATTTGATTTTTCGATAACTGAACGAAGCGCGCGGCGATATTTGAAGATTCTCCAAAGTGAAAGGCAGACTCTCCTCTTGAGTGGCAACTTCTTCCTCTTCTTCAGACTCTGCGACATCCTCATCTTCTTCATCTTCTTGATTGGCGGCTTCTTGGTCATCGGCTGTTTGCCCGGGCTCTTGCTCGGGCGGACTCTCCTGCTCCGGCTCTTGAGGTCCGGGCGGCGCCGGCACTTCGTGGCGCGACGGGTCAAGCGGATAATCGTCGTCCGGGTCGTTATATCCGTCGCCGTCCGTGTCCGGATCGGTCGGACTGGTGCCCTCATCCTGTTCCCGCTCGTCGCTCCAAGTATCATTATCATCGTCAATGTCGCAAGCGTCGCCGATGCCGTCGTCGTCATTGTCCTCTTGCTCGGCGTTGGCGTCATTGGGACAATTATCATCGTCATTGGGTATGCCGTCGTCGTCATCGTCTATTTCCGGATAAAACATGGTGGTCACGGCCACGTCATTGGCCGGATTCTCATCCAACGGATCTTGACCCTTGATTTCGGCGCGGATGTTAAAACTGCCCGAGGGCACGACAAAGTCAACGTAGACCTCGTCTTCAAGCCCGCCGGCGCGCACCGAAATCACCTGCGAATCCCCCACTTTATCGCCGCCCTTGTGAAAAGAGACATACCCGGCCACATCTTCGCTGCCGTGGTTTCTGATACGCGCGTATATCCTAATAGTATCTCCGCTGATCAACCGGCTCGTGGAAAAAAATATGCCCGACTGCTCAATACCCAAATCGTAAGTATAAGTCGCGGCCGCAAGATTCTGGCCGAAAATTAAAAAAACCCCCAAGGAAAT
>JAHJFT010000043.1 GCA_018824325.1 Patescibacteria group bacterium | reverse complement strand
GATTATAATATATTTTAGCCAAGATTTCCAGATGCCTTATAGCGATTGAGGCATTTGACAAGATTTGGATTTTTTGTAAAAAATGGCGTTTTGGGGATAGGTGGTGTTTTTTCCTGAAGTTTTTGGCTAGTTTTAGCTAAAAAAGTATTTGATTTCTTAATATATATATGATATACTTTTAGCAATCAACATTTTTTAATATTTAAGGGTTGACCTTAAAATATGGTTAAAAAGGATTAAGTGATTAATCCGGGCCACTTGGCTCTCGCCCGCTTACGCCTGAGCGCAAGCGATGGCGAGCAGGTAATTGGTTACCCGCTGACCAGAGATAGACGTGGCGGACGCCAATCGGTGGGCGGCTAGCTCAGTTGGTTAGAGCGCTCCGTTCACATCGGAGAGGTCACAAGTTCGAATCTTGTGCCGCCCATGAAGTATTTACTTCACTCCTTCGCCTGACGGCTCAGTCGTTCGGCAAAACTTCATGGCGCAGCCACGAAGGGATATATTCCCGCGCCCCATTAAATGCCTACTATGGGGCGGGCGGATAAAAAAAATTATGTCATTATTTGGAAGAAACAAAAAAGCCGAAGAGATTAAGGAAAAAGGCACGGCCGCGGTGATGATTGGTTTTGTTTTTGAGATTATTCAGGTCGTGGTCATCTCTTTAGCCATAATTATCCCGATCAGATATTTTTTGATTCAGCCGTTTTATGTTAATGGCGCGTCCATGGAGCCGAATTTTTACGACCATGAATATTTAATCATTGATGAAATCAGCTATCGTTTTTCCGAACCGGAAAGAGGAGATATTATTGTCTTCAGATATCCGAACGATCCAAAGCAATATTTTATTAAGAGAATAGTCGGATTGCCGGACGAGACCATTGAGGTAAGAGACGGCAATGTGGTTGTGTACAATCAAGACAGCCCCGACGGAATTATTATTGAAGAAAAATATCTTGAGCAAGACCAGACCTTGGGCAGTAAAAAGGTCAAGCTTAGATCTGATGAATATTTCGTGCTCGGCGACAATAGGAGTTCAAGCCTGGATTCCAGAACGTTTGGCCCGGTGAATCAGGATTATATCGTGGGCAAGGTTTGGCTTCGGGGATGGCCGGTAACAAAAATAAAGATGTTCCAGTCGCCGGAATATGATATCTAAGAAACCTCTGATAAACCAAGTATTTGTTAAAAATAAATCTTTTTTGCTAAAATTCTTTAAAAAATTTATCTCTACACTCAAAATTTTTTCAAGAATTTTATCTAAAAAATCTTTTATTCTATACCTAAATATTTGTTTATCAGAGATTCCTTAATTATGAGTCCTAAGAAAATTACAAGAAAAGTGTCTAAACCGACAAGGGAAAAAAAGACAGTTGAACAAAAACCCAAGCCGGTAAAAAAAACCGCGCGTCTTCCGCAGCTCGTTCGCGGCATGAAAGATATTCTGCCGAACAGTGAGCCTTATTGGGAGTTTGTTTACAATAAGGTCGCGGGTTTGGCCAAGGACTTTAATTACGGGAGGATTGAAGTGCCGATACTTGAAGAAACAAATCTTTTCGTCCGTTCGGTTGGACGGGATACGGATATTATTGAAAAAGAAATGTACACATTTGAAGATAGGGGTGGGGATACGGTTTCTATGCGGCCGGAGGCGACCGCCGGCGTGGTCAGAGCCTATATTAATCACGGCATGCTTAATCTTCCGCAGCCGGTTAAATTGTGGTATTGGGGGCCGATGTTTAGATACGACCGGCCGCAGAGCGGGCGCTATCGGCAGTTTTTTCAGTTCGGTTTTGAGGCCTTGGGCGACGAGGGGGCAATCGTTGATGCTCAGCTTATAATTATTGCGCATGACTTTTTTAAAGAGATAGGCTTGCCGGTCACTATACAGATAAACAGTTTGGGTACGCCCGAATCGTGCCAGGTTTTTAAAGTTGAGCTGGTGGCTTATTATCGAAGCAGGCGGGGGCAGCTTTGCGATGACTGCAAAAAAAGGTTAAACAAAAATCCGTTGAGGCTTTTGGATTGCAAAGAAGCCCAATGCCGGGAAATAAGAAATGAGGCGCCGCAGATTGTGGATTGGTTGGACGAGGACAGCAAAAATCATTTTATGAAAGTTTTGGAATATTTGGATGAGGTTGAAGTCCCGTACGTGCTTAATCCGTTTTTGGTGCGCGGGCTTGATTATTATACAAGGACGGTGTTTGAAATTTGGCCCGAGGGCGACGATGAGGAAGCGCGACAGAACTCGCTTGGTGGAGGCGGCCGATATGATCTTTTGACCGAGCTTCTTGGCGGAAGGCCGACGCCAGCCGGCGGTTTTGCCGTGGGCATTGAAAGGATAGTAAATGCGATGAAAGCAAAAGAGGTGACTTTGCCGCCGGTCAAAAAACCCAAGATTTTTTTGGCTCAGCTCGGCGAAGCAGCCAGAACCAGGGCGTTGAGTATTTTTGAAGAATTTAGAGCGGCGGATATTCCGGTAGCTGAAGCCTTTTCCAAGGATTCGTTAAAGGCTCAGCTTGAAATAGCTGATTCTCTCGGCGTTAAATTTACTTTGGTTTTGGGGCAAAAAGAAGTGCTTGACGGAACGGTATTGATTAGGGACATGGAGGCGGGTATACAAGAGATCGTTGATCAAAGAAAGATTATCAAAGAGGTGAAAAAAAAGCTGGACCAAGGAGAAGTCGGTTTTAATAATAAATAAAATTTTTTGACGTTTTTGGCTAAAATTAGTAAAATTATTGGGTAATCCCGATTTAAGAAAGGAAGGTGAAAAAATTGTGACCGAAGTAAAACGTAAGAGAGGAGAAGGTTTTGAGGGGTTTTTAAGGCGTTTTAACAAACGCGTGCAGCAGAGTGGCAAAATGCTTCAGGCGAAAAAGGTGAGATACAGGAAAGACGCGCAGAGTAAAAACAAGACCAAGGAAAGCGCGCTTCGCCGTGAAACGCTAAAGAGCAAAAGGGAATATTTGATAAAGACTGGAAAGATAAAAGAAGATTTGGAAAAGGCATATCGCCGCTACTGGGGTTAAATTTTTTTCGATGTCTCTTCAAGAAAAAATAAACAAGGAATTGATCATGGCCTTGAAACAGAGAGAGAGGGAAAAGGTTTCAACGCTCAGGTTTTTAATTTCCGCTTTAAAAAATAAGGCCATAGAAAAGAAATTAGAAAAAAGTAAGTTTTTGCCGGATGACGAAGTAATCCGTATTATTAAAACGCAACTCAAGCAGATAAAAGAATCGATTGAAGAATTTGAAAAAGGAGAAAGGTTGGAGTTAAAAAAACAGCATGAGCGGGAAGCGGAAATACTTAGGCAATACTTGCCCGAGGAAATGAGTGAGCGAGAGATAGAGGCCATTATCAGAAAACAGATTGAACAATTCGGCAAAGCGGCCGTCGGCGACCTTGGTAAAGTGATGGGCGCGGTCATGAAAGAAGTGGGCGATCGAGCCGATGGCGCGCGGGTTCGGGAAATGGTGCAGAGGATTCTATTGGGAGCTCGGTAAAAGTGTATTTTGAGCTTTATAAAATAAATACGCAATAGAAATCAGTTTTAAAAAGATATTTCTTGTTGCCTAAAAAGTTGATTTTCGCCGAAGCTTCTATTTTTTTCAGAATAAAAAATCATTAATTAAGCCCCATGCGAGTTGGAGGAAAAATATTAAAACGGAATACCGCTCTATTGGTTTTGTTTTTTTTATTTTGCGCGGTATTCTTTTTTATTTTGGCGGCGCAAGCCGGCGCGATTGAAGTGGGCGTGGAAGCAGTTGGAGAGGAGATCGGCTTGGCCGGAACCGATATTCGGGTGATCGTCGCCAGGATAATCAATGTGTTCTTGGGTCTTTTGGCGGTGATCGCGCTTGTCTTAGTGCTGTATGGCGGGTTTTTGTGGATGACATCCGGGGGCGAGGCGGAAAAGGTGGATAAGGCGAAAAAAGTATTGATAAACGCGGCCATCGGCTTGGCGATCGTACTTTCGGCCTGGGCGATTACTTATTTTATTTTCCGCGCGTTTTTGGGCCAGGATTTGTTTGGACCGCCCACGCCGCCCGCACCGCCGACCTACGAGGGTTTTAGCGGTGCTTTGGGTAACGGGATAATCGATTATCACTATCCGGCAAGGGGCGCGACCGATGTTCCGCGAAATACCAAGATACTCGTTACTTTTAAAACCGAAATGTTCTTACCTTCTTTTATTGAGGGATATGATGATAACGGCACGCCGCTTGACACGAGTGATGACACAATGAGCGATTTATTAAATCAGGATAATGTAAAGATTTTTAAAACATCGGACGGAGAAGGCGCGGCTTTTGCCGTGGATGAGGCACGCGTGAGATTTACCGATGACTTGAAGACGATTGTTTTCCAGCCGGTGGAGTGGCTTGGTTCGGCGAGCGAGGACGTTTCTTATACGGTTAAACTGGGCGCCGGCATTTTGCGGGCCGACGGGGAGAAGGCTTTTGACGGGGCATATTCGGACGGCTATCGCTGGGAATTTGAAGTGGGTACGTTTGTTGATGTTACGCCGCCTCAAGTGCGCAGCGTATTTCCGCAGGCCGGAGCGGAATACCCAAGAAACGTTATCGTGCAGATTAATTTTAATGAAGCGATTGACCCGACTTCGGCTACCGGACACGCGAGTCGGTTTACCAATATTATCGCGCAAAACGGCGGCGTGATTATGGGCACGTTTTCCATTGCCAATCAGTACAAGACGGTGGAGTTTATGACCGACGAGCTTTGCGGCAGAAATTCGTGCGGCGGGGATGTTTATTGCCTGCCGGGCAGGGTGGATATTGACGTGGTGGTAAGAGCGGCGACCATGCCGGCGGGCGAAGAACCGCTGGCAATATTTCCGTATAACGGAGTGGTTGACATGGCGGGAAATTCTTTGGACGGCAATCGCGACAGTGCGACCCAGGGACCGCCTGATGATAATTATACTTGGGCTTTTTCCACGTCCGACGATATATTTCTTGAGCCGCCCGGAGTAGACGCGGCAAGCCCAGAGCCGGGCGAGAGCGGGGTTTCCCCGGACCTGCCGGTTAAGATAACCTGGGATACGTTGATGAGTTTTTCAAGTTTGAATACGTCCAATATAATGCTGGGCAGCGGAAATGAAGAGTTTCCGGTTTGGTTTACTATTTCCTCGGATAACTACACGGTTGACGGTCAGCCGGTGGAAGAGGGCCTGGCGCCGCACCATAGTATAGCTGAAATGAGCCACGGTTTGTTTTTGGAGGAAACGGCCTATTATCCGGAGATTTTCTTTGCGGTAAAAGACGTCTATCAAAATTGTTTTAATCCGGCGGCAACAAGAAATTGCCCCAAGGATAGGGAGTTCGCGCCCTGGTGTTGTGATCGGGAGGCGTCAACCTCAAGAACAAGCGGGCCGTGCGCCGGCATACCAATTAAAGAACGCTGATGCAAAAGAGAGCGCGTACAATTTTAATAATCGGATTTGGGTTGATATTTTTTGTCAGTTTTTTAATTTTTGTAAACCAGGCATTTGCCATTGACGTGGGGCTGGCCCAAGTGGCCGAAGAAATCGGTTTGGGTGGCGGTGATATCAGAGTGGTTGTCGCCCGGATAATAAGGTCATTCCTTACGCTTCTTGGTATAACTGCCGTGGTTTTAATTTTATATGGCGGCTTTGTTTGGATGACGGCCGGCGGCGACGAGGAAAAAGTGGAAAAGGCAAAAAAGATTTTGATAAACGCGGTAATTGGTCTGGCGATAATACTTACTTCTTTCGCCATTACGCAATTTGTTTTAAATTCTTTGCTTGAAGCGACCGGGGTAGGGCCGGGCGGACCGGGCGGTGGGGGCGGACCGGGCGTTGGCGGGTCCGGAGCCAGGGTTTTTCAGGTAAAGAGCATGAGTCCGCAGGGGGCGATTCCAATCAGGAACGTTACTGTAAGAATTTTGTTTAACGCTTCGGTTGACCCGACTACGGCGGAAAAAAATATTTCCGTTTCTCGAGCGAGCGACGGAGCCGAGGTGAGTGGCGATTACGCGGTTTCGGGCGCCAAGGTCAGTTTTGTACCGGACGCGTCTTGTCCCGAACCTAATCAAGACAGAAAATGCTTTGACGCGGACACGGAATATAATATTAAAATTTTTGAGGGCGTGAGGAGCAGCAGCGGCATGTTTATAAGTTGCAGTGGTTTTGGCGCAATTTGCGAAGGTTTGTTTACCACTGGCAATCTGGTGGACGTGCAGGGGCCGAGCGTCAGTATCACTTATCCGGATTCAGGTCAAGGTGTGCCCGTGAATTCGTTTATCGCGCTCCAGGCCTACGCTGAAGACGACGCCGGCGTGTCATTGGTTGATTTTGAGATAGATAATGAACTTATCGGAAGCGACGGTCCGCCAGCACCTACGCCGACAAGCTTTACGGCCCAGGCTGAATGGGAGACGAGCGGCTATGTGCTTGGCTCGCGCCACGAGATACGAGCGCGCGCTTACGATATTGATGATAATGACACTCTTTCCGGCGCGGTGGGCGTGATTATCCGGGCCGAGCATTGTTTTAACGGCGCGCAAGACGCGGGCGAGACCGGAATTGATTGCGGCGGCGTTTCGCCGGATGACCCGGATTGGTGCGGCGCTTGCTCCGGGCAGTCTTGCTCGGGCAATGAAGATTGTGCTTTTGGTTATTGCGAGGACGGAGTGTGCGTTTCTTTGCCCATTATTGAGTCGGTTGATCCGCTTGACGGAGCGTTCGGCACTTTTGTGACCATAGGCGGCCAATATTTTGGCGCGCGCGTGGGCACGGTTAGATTCTTAGGAATTTCGGCCGAGGGCGACGAGATGTCGGCCGAGCTGGCGTCATGCGACGGCGCGTGGAGCAATGATCAAATTATTATTACCGTGCCCCAGGGCGCGGTGAGCGGGCCGATTGAGGTTGGCACGGCGGACGCGGAACTGGATTTAACAAATGACGCGCGCGGTCCGGTGATTGCCGATTTTTGGGTGAACGCGGTATCAAGGCCGGGCATTTGTCGCATTTTGCCGGACGAGGGCGAGGTTGGCATCACGGTTGATATTTCGGGCGTCGGTTTTGGCGAGGAACCGGACCAGGTTTTATTCGGCGAAATAGAGGCCGGAAGAATCGCCAGTTGGCATGATGGGGAAATATCCGCGGTCGTGCCGCCGCTCGCGGCCGGAGATTACGCGACGCGCGTGAGCGTTGACGGCAATTTCAGTAACGGAGTGAATTTTGAAGTGGTTGAAGCGGGTTTGGCCGGACAACCGATTATCGTGGAGATTGACCCTTCGGACGGGCCGGTGGGCGAATACGTGACTTTGCGCGGCTCAAATTTCGGTTCAAGCGTGGGCCGAGTGACGCTTACCAATTCTTCGACCGGCCAGTCGGCTTTGGCGAGCTTTGATTTTCCGGAAGATTGCGGCGATGATTTCTGGTTTCGCGACAACATAACATTTAAAGTTCCGCGAGAATATAATGACGGGGAGTCGCTTAGTTTGGGCATTCACGAAGTCAGGGTGACGCGTTCGGACGGAAGGATGAGTGAGCCGGTTGATTTTACGGTAAATAATGATTCGCTCTCGCCCGGCATTTGTCGGCTGTTTCCCAATGTGGGGCCGGCCGGAACCGGAGTAACTATTTTTGGAGAACGTTTAGGTACTTCTCCAGGAATAGTTACTTTTTATAATTCAAAGCTTGCGGAAATTATTGCCTGGGCGGACAAAGAAATTTTAACCGAAGCGCCGCTTGAGGCCGAAACCGGCCCGGTGACCGCGGCGTCGGCTGAGGACGCTTTAAGTAATGGTTTGAATTTCAAGGTAGAAAACTGTCTTGAGGAGCCGGGCGCGTGCGAAGTGGATCAGCAGTGCTGCGCCGACGGTTCTTGCGTCGGCTTGGACGAGGAATGCGCCATCGCGCCGAGCCAACCTTCGTTTGTCTGGAGATTTAGCACAGGTATCATTCCGATTACTCCGCAGGTTGTTGAATCTTGTATGGCCGAAGATTTGCCGGCCAGTCCTTCTCCGTGGAGCGAGCGAAGCGGCGGCGAGGATGTATGCGTGAATGCGGTGGCCACGGTGCGCTTTAACGCGCCGATGGATACGAGTCGATTCACCACCGACAACATCCAGATTAAAAAATGCGTTGGTTTAGACGAGGAGCCTTGCGCGGCCACGGTTGATGCCGCGGTATCGGGCATTGACGCGATTAATGATAATAGAGGCTTTCAGCTTCGGACTACAAATTTTGATACGGCCAGCTGGTACGAGGTAAAGCTCAGCACGAGACTGCGCGGCGACGATAGCGTTGGCGGCTTGGAAATGGAAGAACGGGCCGAGGAATGCGGCGAAGGCTATGCCTATTGTTTCAGGTGGAAGACGAGCGAGAGTTCGGATTTGTGTACTTTGGGAGATGTGGCAGTCCAGCCCGGATATAAGATTGCGCGTGATTTTAGTCCGGTGGATTATAACGCGGCGGCGATCGCGGGTGAAGATATTTGCCTGGCGATTGACGCGAGTTCTTATGATTGGGTTTGGTCGTCAAGCGATATTTTGAAAGCCCAGGTTTCGGTGCCGGATGGAGAATCTCCGCACCTGGCCCAGGCGCAGCCGATTTCCGAAACGCGGGGCGAGCCTGCGGAAATCGCGGCCCAGACGGCCGGCCTGCGGGACGCTGGGCTTTTGGAGATTGATTTTACGGATCCGGCGGTTTTGGAATATGAACCCAATTGCCTTGATGCGTGTCTTAACGCCAATATTTATGTGCGTTTTAACACTTTGATGGATTCGGCTTCAATACTTGAGCCGGGCAATATTCAGCTTCTGAAATGTGATAATGAAAATTGTCGTTATTTTTCCGGCGCTAATTTGGTGACAAATATAAATGCGTCCGGACAGGATCCCGAAACTTGGCAAGAGATAGAGATTTCGCATCCTGATTTTGAGCCCAGAGAATATTATAGAGTTATTTTAAGTGATGAAATCAAGAGTTATACGCTGACAAATCTCACAGAATTAAATTATGGAGATAATTTTTCATGGACATTCAGAACCAAAGAGGCGCTTTGCATGATTGACCATGTTGAGCTTAGGCCGACGTTAGGTATTGTCCAGTCTCAGGGAGAGCGCCAGGCGTTTCGCGCCATTGCCTATGGCGAGGCTGACGAGTGCAGTACGCGAGGCCAGGTTTTGGACGGTTCGGAATATGATTGGGGTTGGAGCGTTGATGATAGTTTGGTGGCGAGACTGCTTGGGGGGGGCGCGGTTGATACGAGTTCGGATAGCGTGTCGGCGTGGTGTAATAAAGAATTATGTCTTCATTTGGGTTCGGTTACGAATATTGCGGTTTGCGGAAACGGAGTGGTTGAAGCCTCGTTGGGTGAAGAATGCGATGACTCAAATATTTTAGATGGCGATGGCTGTAGCGGCCGATGTCTTATTGAGCCGGTAAAGCAAGTGGTGGATGATGGAACTTGCGGCAACGCGGACGTGGAGAATGAAAGTTATCTTTCTCCGTGGCGGAATCCATGGATTGAAGGGGTTGAGGAATGCGATGACGGTAATGACTTGAATGGCGACGGCTGCAGTCGGGGTTGCCAGAACGAAGGCTCAACCCTGGGCGGTTCCATTTGCGGGAACAGCAGTTTGGGCGACGGCGAGGACTGCGACGACGGAAATCGGCGTTCGGGCGACGGCTGCAGCGCCGAGTGTCTTTTAGAAGGTTCCAATCCCGGGCCCATGGCGATTTGCGGCAATGGCACGGCCGAGATCAGGCTGGGTGAGGACTGCGATGACGGACGCGATTGTTCGGATGGGAGTATCTGTCTTTCAAATATTGATTGCGCGGGCATTGGCGACGAACAGTGTCGTCCGCGTTCGGGCGACGGCTGTTCGGAAAAGTGCCTGAACGAAGGAACCTATCCGTGCTTGGGACTGACCGATTTGGGTTGTTGCGGCAACGGTATTCGAGAGACGGGCGAGGATTGCGATGGCCAAGAAGGCTGCGGTTTGGCCTGCCTTAATCTTGGCTCGTCTTATTTTTATACAGCGGCTTCATATTGCGGCGACGGAATAGTGGGGATTGGCGAGGAAGCGGGGTGCGAGATCGGTACGGGCGACGGGCGCGGTGACGCGCTCCAGGTTGCCGAAGCCGTGGGCGCGGGCGCGGTGGATGAGGACGGATTGCAATCAACGCTTGTTCGAGCCACGGCCGAGACGGTGATCGGGGAAGCGACTTTCGGGCTTGAGTGCGGTTTTATATTTGACGCCGAATGCAAGGCCATTGACCCGGGTCTTGGTCTTGCGGAAAATTCATGCTGTTATTCAATGCCGCGCGTTCAGTCAATTATTCCGCCGGGCGATGCCAACGATATTTGCCTAAACGCCCGGATTGAGATTACGTTCAACGAACCGATTGACCAGGTGTCAATAAGGTATGAAGAGGGCGGGGAGATGAAAGACAGGATTTTGCTGATCGCCGGTCAAACCGAAGAGTGCGCCGGTGATGAGATGGATTATAAAATAAGCTACGCGCCGGATGACGGTCTGTCTTGGTGGCAGAGAGCTTGGCGCGGAATAAAAAGATTTTTTAGCCGTCTGGTGGCCGGTCTTGCCTGGGCCAAGGCGGATGATACCATTGATTGGCGAGGGCTGCATTATTGCGGCCGAAGCGGGCTGGTGGCCGGAGATGTCCGGATAAGCGGACAGACGGCGAGTTATAAAATAAAGCAGGTTCTTGACGCGAATACATGGTATCAAATAAGGATTTTGCCCGGGCTTAAGAGCGCGCGCGGGGTGGCTTTGGATGAGTATTATGCCAGCTTTTTCGGCACGGGCACGGAGATTTGCAAATTGGATTATGTTGAGATTAAGGATCCGTCGGATTATTTCTTTTTCAACACGGCGCGCGAGGGCGAAGTGTACGGTCAGCGCAGTTTCACGGCCCACGCCATGTCAAGGCGAGCGGGTTTGTCGCCGCAGGCAATAGAAGAGATTGCCGGGCTTTATGAGTGGGAGTGGGGCTGGTCGAGCAGCGCGGCCGATGATTCAGGGGATAATATTGTTTCGGTTGAGCCGGGCGACAGAACCGAATCCATGATTGCGCCGGCCGGGCTCAACGGCCAGGAGGCAGTTAGCGCGCAAGCCAAGATAACTTTAGACAATATGTTCGGCCGGGCGTGTGAGCGGGACAGCGACTGCGCGCGCAATCTGTGCGTGATTCCGGAGGGCGAGGAGACGGGCCGTTGCGCCGGAGAGGTTGTGTCAGATTCGGCGAGCGTGACCGTGCTTCTTTGCGAAAATCCGTGGATGGAATTTTCCGATCCGGATATATGGCATTTTGCGAGCATGTATTGCCGTGACAATGTGCCCAATCTTTTACCCGAGCTTGCAGTGGTCGAGGTGGCGACGCCGCCCGAGAGTGTGCCTAAAGAATATTTGTTAACTTACGCGGACGCGCCAGCGGGCGCGGCTTGGGCGCGCGACGCGATCGGCCTTAGGATAATGGCCAATCCGGAGCATCTTTCGCCCGAAGAATGGTATGCGGCTCAAGGTTTTGGCGGCGCGCCGCAAAGCATGGAAGTTGACGGGTACGCGGCGGTGCAGTACGGCACGAGCACTTATGTTGGCGCGGCCAACAAGGTGGGGGATCCGATTTATACCAATATTTATATTTTGTCTCATAGCGAAGGGGCAAATGAAATAACGGTTAATATTTACAATCAATTTTTGGAAAATTTCGTATTTAATTACGACAATGTGACCAATGAGCGCGTTTGCCGAGACCGGTTTGGCGAGTACTTAGCTTTAGTTGATGAGCCGGGCAAACTAATTTCCTGCACCCATGATTTGGAATGCTCGGCCCACGAAGACGGCGCGCATTGCGACGCGGACAAGGACAAATTGACGCGCGACGTAAAAAGAATCGCCGATTTCGGGCAGTTGGCTAAAAGTCTTGATACCTATCGTTTGATAACCGGCGGAAAACGTACCTGCGTCAAAGACGGCGTGGACACGGGTATTTCATGCGAGAGCGACGCGGTATGCAAGCTAATTGACGAGACGACCGAGTGCAAGGTAGTAGGCGGCAGTGTACCGAGCTTGGAGTCGGGTTCGTATCTTCGGGCATATACAACGAGTTTGTGGCCTTCATGGCAATCGGTTTTGGGTAACGCCCTGGGCGAGAGCGTGGCAGTTGACCCGGTAAATCAATTTGCCGGCTGCGGCAATGGATACGACGCGTCAACTTGTTTTGACAGCGACGCGCTTGAGGCAATGTGCCCACGCGGTTCGCTTGTTTATCAATACCATTCAATTGGAGCGGAAAATTATCAAATTAACGCCCAGCTTGAATTTGAGAATCTTTGGGACCCGTTTTCTTTTGACGAGCACATTGGATTTGAAAGAGATTGGTGCGACAACACGATATTTTCAAATAATGATTTATGCGGCGATGGGCTCCACGGTCCGGATGAAATTTGCGAGCTCGGCGAGACGAAATTGGAGAGCCGGGGATGTTCGGGCGACGAGCGCCGCCAGGTCGGCTGCGTGGCCGACGGGCCAAGCTGCCGCTGGGCGACTCGGGGCGACGCCGAATATGGGGAGTGCGTTTTGCGCGCTCCGGCTTGCGGCAACGGCGTGCGCGAGGGTTTTTGCGTGGGCGGAGATTATGACGCGCTCTTGTGCCAGAATGATTATGATTGTCCCGAGGGCGTGTGTAGTTTAAAGCTTGGCGAGGTATGCGACGATGGCGCGAATAACGGCAAATACGGGCATTGTAATTTGGACTGCACCGGTTCAGGAGCTTATTGCGGCGACGGAGTTTTAGCCGGCGCCGAGCAGTGCGACTTGGAAGACGAGAACGGACAATACGCGAGCGGCTGCAGTTGGGATTGCCGCGCGCCCGGCCCAATGTGCGGTGATGCAATTATTCAGTCCGAGGAGCAATGCGAAGAGGGCGATTTTGAAGAGATGACGTCAGGTATTTGCCGCGATACGGCCGAAGTACAGTGCGCGGCCAACGGGGATTGTCCCGGATATCGCAAGGCGGGGAATTATTGTTCCATTTCCCGAGAGGCATGCGTTCCCGGAGACCGCAAGGCGTGCGGTGATTTTGGGGGTACTTGCGAATCTTATGACACAAAAAATCCATGCCTTACCGTTTGCGGCACGGATCCGGATACGGGCTATGAACTCAAGCGTGTGCGGACTTGCGATCCGGGGGTTTGCGAATGGGGCGCGTGGGGCGCCTGTGTGACGGACAATATCTGCGGCAACGGCATGCGGGAGGGAGCCGAAGAATGCGATGACGGCAACACGGACAATGCGGACGGCTGCGTGATTGTTCCGGGCAGAGAAGGCGATCTCAATGTTTCTTGTAAAATTGCTTATTGTGACGATGGATATAGATATGCGGGTATAGAAAGCTGTGATGCCGGTTCGGCAAACGGTATGCCATGCACGCCGCGTTACGGCGAGTCGTGCACCTATTGCACGCATACTTGCAATTGGGCCACGGTGACGGGTTCTTATTGCGGAGATAGTACACTAAACGCGGGCGAAGAGTGCGACGAGGGGCCGGTGGCGTGCTGGTATCAACATCCTAATTTGTGGAGCGGCGTTGGTAAATATAATCCATTTACTGGGCCCGAGCCCTGTAATCCGTATGAGGAGCATGCTTGTCCTATATTATTCAAATGTGAAAGGTGCTTGTTGGGCGTGTCTACGGAATGCACGCAGGGTACGTGTGATGAATATGCGGGCGTATGCCAAGGCCAAGGCATTTCCTTGGCGCATACGCCGGCCATACCGCCGGAGGCGCCTTTGGATTATGGTTATAACGCGGAATATTGCGACAGCACGTGCCATATCGCGCGGCGCGAGGGCCCAAGATGCGGCGACGGCATTGTGCAGTCAAGACCTTATCCGCCGTTACCGTGGGATTATCCGGAAACGTCGTATGAATCATGCGATCCGAACAGAAAAAGTTGTCCGGGCGACCAGATCTGTCAGTTAGGGAAGGGTGGAAAATATTATTGTTTCGTAGGCGCGGGCGAGGGTTCGGTGATTGAGTCAACGGGCGAGGTTTGCGATTCGGGCGCGAGCAATGGCGAGTACGGCGCGACCGCGGCAAATTGCAACGCGACCTGCACGGCCCTGGCGCCTTATTGCGGCGACGGCAAGACGGACACGGGCCGGGGAGAAAAATGCGACTGGGGATTTGCCGATTATAATAAAAAAGTGGATTTGGTAATTATTTCAAGCGCCAGCTCCAAGTGCCATACCTATGACAGTGTGAAAGGCGTGTGCGATAATATCAACGGCATAATCGGCGAATTCAGCGGCCTTTACGGCTATGATATTGAAAAAACTTTTTATTTGATAAACGAGGAATATAAAAAGGTTTTGGATGCCGATAAAACTTTATTCGGCGAATGCGTTGACAACATAATAAACGGCCAGGGCGAGCTTGAGCTCACGGCGTCGGATGGCAGCGTGATTAAGAGTTATACGGGCTTGACTCCGCGGCACTCGGATGAGATGTGCGACGCGGCTTACGGATTGGCCGGAAATTTGGGCAACTGCAGCAACGGCTTGTTTACGCCGGCGAGCGGAAGTCCGAAATGGAACAACGCTTTTGTTGACGTGGCGGCCAATCATGTGTGGCGTGAAGGCAGTTTAAAGCTTATATTGGCTTTGGATAACACCGTGCCTTTCTGGGATGCCTTTAGCGGCCAATGGTTGAGGTCTTCACAGGTCTGGTTCACTTTGATGAATAATTTTTATGGCGCGGAATTTGCCAACTTGGAGGAAAAGCCGCGGTTGATTATCGCTTATGACAACAGCGCTTATGACAACAGAGAGACGGGCGATGATTGCATCACGCACGCCGACAATGTAAAAACACAGGACGGCCTTGATTCCATTTATTATTTTCAATCTCCGGGCAATTGGGTGGGCCGAGGTTCGGCAATATTGGATTATTCGTACGCCTGGGGCGGCGATGACACAAGCGTGGAGAATATGCTGCGCAACGTTTTCCGTTCCATTTTTTGCGACATTGACAATGACGGCGACACGGATTGTTCCTGTCTTGCCGCAACCTGTTTATGACAAATTATAAAAATATAATTTTAATAGTCGTTCTAATACTGGCGCTTGGTTTTCTCGCGTTTAGCGTTGGTTTTTATTTTTATAAGCGTTCACAGACTTTATCGCCGGAAAACAACGGTTTTTCGTCCCAGCCTCAAGAAGCGGGGCAGGGTTCAGCGGTAATATATACGGCGGATTGGGACGAAGCTTTTGGCCAGGCGCGCGCGGCCATGGACCCGGATAAGTGCAGCGTGATCGTTGACGCGGCGGTAAAAAGAGATTGTCAGGATAAAATTAATTTGCTCATTGCTTATCAAGATGATGATATCAATATTTGCCGAGCGATATTTGGGACGGACATTAGAGATACCTGCTATATGAATCTTGGAGCGAAATTGGGGATTGATTATTGTTCGTATTTGAGCGGCGCGCAGGCGGCTGAATCATGCCTTGGCAGTCGGCTTATAAATGAAGTTGTTCTGTCTGGAGATATTTCCAAGTGTGATAATCTAATTGACAACTTGAAGGATAAATGTCGGTATGACGTCATCGGCGGATTTACGGATATCGCTCAATGCGCCACGATTTCCAATATTGATTTTAAACAATTTTGCGAACAAATTTTTGAATAATTTTTTAAATTATACAAATATGATTTTTGACGATTCAAAAAATCAACCCGAAGATATATTTGAGGGGGTTGAGCCGGCCGCGCCGAGCCAAGCGCCGCCGGGTGTTCCGGCGCCTAGGCCGGTTTTGCGCGAGGTGGCGCCGGGCGGGGCCATGCCGCCGGCCCGGCCAAAGCGAGGCGGCTTGGGAAAAATTTTGGGAATATTTTTGGTAATGATATTAATTCTCGGAGCCGGCGGAGCGGTGTTTTACTTTTTATATTGGGGTCCGGCGCAAGAGCAGATTGTGGTTCCAGTAGTGACCGAGGAGCCGTCTGAAATTGAGGAAGAAGAAACCACGCCTCCGGCCATTCCCCAAGAAGAACCTGAAGAAGAAGAGGTCTTGATTTTGCCAACTGAACCAGAGCCGGAGCTTGGCAAAGATACTGACGGAGACGGCTTGACTGACGAAGAAGAGTTAGCCCTGGGGACCAATCCCAATTTGGTTGACACGGACGGGGACGGCTTATCCGATCGGGAAGAGATTCGCGTCTGGAAAACCAATGCCCTGGATATTGACACGGACGGGGACGGTTATGATGACAAGACCGAGATAGACGGAGGTTATGACCCCATTGGACCGGGCAAGTTGCCGACTTTTCCGGAAACCTAACTAGCTTTTTAGCCCTCCTTCGCTAAAGCTTCCCCCTACGCTAAGGCTTCGGGGGACAGGTCGGAGGGTAAACTTCTTAGCTTTTCCCGCCTATGGCGGGACCCTCACCGCATTCTGCGGGACGCGGTGGCGCCCATAGGCGGTGGTTAGGATTTAAAAACATTTTGTATATTATTTAATATTTTGTACTTGATTTTACGGATATGGAATCACTAAGGGAACCAAAAGAAGTAGAGTTTGAAAAACCAAAGGGCTTGAAACAGGATTCGGTAGAGCCGGAGATTTATGTGATGCCGGAAAAATTCGGGGGCGTGACCCGGGAAGCAAAGATTCCCAAGTTTAGCGCGCCCGTGCCGCCGAGCCAGCCGTCGGCCCCAAAGATGGCCGCGGCTTCTTCCAAGCCCCAAAAAAAGTTTCCCTGGTTTTGGGTGGGTTTGATTTTTATTATTTTGCTCGCTTTAGGGGCGTCAATATTTTTTGTTTTGCAGGGCATGCGTGGAGAAGCGCCCGCACCGGCGGCCGAAGAAAAAGTTGTTCAGCAGCCAGCGCAACCGGCTCGCGAGCCGGAGCCGGAAGAAGAGGTAGAGATTCCGGTCGCCACGAGCGAGGAAGTTCTGCCGGCCACCACGGAAGTGACAATTCCGGTTGAGATTCCGGAAGAGGAGGAAGTGGCAACGCCCGAGGTGAGCGTGCCCACGCGGCCAGTAGAGCTCATTGGCGGGGTTGACGCGGACAGCGACGGCTTGACCGATGTTGAGGAAGAGCTTTTCGCGACAAATTCGGCCAAGCCGGACACGGATGACGACGGGTATCTTGACGGCAATGAAGTTTATCATCTTTACAATCCCGGAGGCACGGCGCCGGTGACGCTTCTGGAGGCCGGATTGGTCAGGAGCTTTGTCAGTGAATCTTATAAATATGAGATATATCGCCCCGCCCCCTGGACAATTGGCGGAGATGATCCCGAGGCCGTACAATTTTTAATTCCGGCCGGCGGTTTTGTTCAGGTCTTGGTGGAGCAAAATCCCCAGGGCCTGAATCTTAAAGATTGGTATTTGGCGCTGGCGCCGGGCGTTGACCAAGATGAGCTGAAAGAATTTAAAAACAAGGCCGGGCTTGACGGATTGCAAAGCCCGGACCGTTTGACCGCGTATTTTCAAAAAGATAGCCTTATTTTCGTGATTAATTTGGAACTTGGCGGAGAGATGGTGATTGAATATCGCCGGACATACGAGATGATATTAAACAGTTTTAAATTTTTGGAATGATAAAAGCTGAGTTGAACGCGAGGGTAAAATTTAAATTAGGGGATTTGTGGTTAAGGCGAGCGCTCGGCGCGGCAAACAAGAAAATCGGCAAAAAGAAAAATTATTATGTTTCAGTCGCCTTGGTCGGCGAGGCCAGAATGAGGAGCCTTAATGAGAAGTACCGTGCCAAGTCGGGGGCGACCGACGTATTGTCGTTCCCGGCGGCAAAAGAGGTAGACGGCTTCATTTCGCCAAAAGAAAAGAAAGTTTTTTTAGGAGAAATAATTATCTGTCCCAAGGTGGCGAGCCGACAGGCCGGGGCCGGGGGATGTACTCTGACCCAAGAGCTACAACGTTTATTTATTCACGGCCTTTTGCATCTTTTTGGTCATGAGCATAGGAGTGCGAAGGGTCGGAAGAGGATGGTGATGTTGGAGAAAAGAATAATAAAAATACAAGAATATAAAAATATAAAAATAAAAAACAGTTTTTCGTAATTTTATGTTCAAACGATTAAAACAGAGTTTCGTTAATGCGGGCAAGGGATTGTGGCGCACGGCGCATGAAGAAATGAGTTTTCGCGTACAGCTTGGTACGGCAATTATCGTATTTGCGCTCATGCTTGCGCTGCCGCTCCGGACCATTGAACGGCTTATTTTGGTGCTGGTGATTTGCGCGGTTTTGGTTTTGGAGATAATCAACAGTATTTTTGAGCGTTTGGTTGATATTTACAAGCCCCGGCTCGATCCGTACGTGCGGGATATTAAGGACATGATGGCCGCGGCTGTTTTGATCGCTTCTTTGGGCGCGCTGGCCATTGGCTTGATTATTTTCATTCCGTATCTTCGCAATCTTTGGCCATGAATTTTCAAAAATCGTTTTTTGGTTTATAATGTAAGAATACTAGCTCTCGGGGAGCTGGGCAGGACGTTTGTCTGAAATTGATGTTAGTCTCTTTAAAAGATAGTTTTGGAAACTGGAAAATGGAAACTGGAAATTAGGGCAAGGCCCATCCTCAATCTCCAGTTTCTATTTTCCAATTTCACGAGTTATTAAAGAAGATCGTGATTTAATATTTATAGTATAAGTATCTATTAACCATCGAATCAATCATTTCTATGTCAGACGAGATAACAACCGGACTTGATATCGGTTCTTCGCACGTGCGCATCGCGGTGGGCCAGTTCATTCCTTCGGCCGAAAAAAAAGAAGTGCACATAATTGGGGCGGTGGAAGTACCGGCCGAAGGCATTTCTAAGGGCGCGATTACTTCAATTGAGGACGCGGTTTCTTCGGTTTCGGCGGCGCTTGAGCAGGCCGAGCGCATTACCGGCGTGCCGATAAACAGCGCTTGGGTGGGTATTTCGGGCAGTCATGTTATCGCCCAGGAAAGCAAGGGCGTGGTCGGGGTTTCGCGGTCCGACGGCGAGATTAAAGAAGAAGACGTGGAAAGGGCGATTGAGGCGGCCCGCACCGTGGCCACGCCGTCCAATTATGAGATTTTGCACGTATTGCCCAAGAGTTTCACCATTGACGGCCAGGGCGGCATAAAAGATCCGGTCGGCATGACCGGCATCAGGCTTGAAGTGGACGCCGAGATTATTCAGGGCTTGTCCTCGCAAATAAAAAATATTACCAAGTGCGTTTATCGCACCGGCTTGGATATTAACGATTTGGTGCTTTCGGCTTTAGCCGGCGCGGAAACGGTTTTAAGCGGCCGGCAAAAAGAGCTTGGCGTGGCCATGGTTAATATCGGCGCGACGACCACGAGTTTGATAGTTTTTGAAGAGGGTGATGTTCTGCATACCGTAGTAATTCCAATCGGCGGCGACCATATCACTTCGGATATTGCCATCGGGCTCAGAACTTCAATTGATATTGCCGAGGCTATCAAGATTGAACAGGGTACGGCCGTTACCACGGGCTTGGCCAAGCGAGATCAGATTAATCTGGCCGAATTTGGCGCTGATGAAGAGGAGATGGTTTCATTAAAATATATTGCCGAGATAATTGAGGCGCGCGTGGAAGAAATTATGGAAAAAGTGGATTCAGAGCTTAAGAAAATTGACCGAAGCGGCATGTTGCCGGCCGGCGTTGTTTTGACCGGCGGCGCGGCAAAATTAAAAGGCATGATTGATGTTTGCAAGAAGAAGCTTAGACTGCCGGCATCGCTCGGTTATCCCATGGGCGTGACCAGCGTGACCGATAAAACGCAGGACCTTGCTTTTTCCACGGCCGTTGGTTTGGTGATGTGGGGTTCGGAAATTACCGGGCAAAAAGGCCAGCCATTGGGTAAGTTTTTTGGAAAATACAAATCCGTGGGCAAGGCGGCCACGCAGGTTAAAAAATGGTTTAAGTCGCTGATACCGTAGATTTTTAAAAGGACAATCTAGATAAAATGGATTGTCTTTTTTGATTTAAACAATGGATTCACGCAGATTTGTAAACTGATTCTGACGGAATAATATTCAGATAAATACGTTTTAATCCGTTGTTATCAACTTTTTATTCTGTCTATAAATTTGCTTGACAGTATATGGTAAGTATAATAAACTATTATAAAGCATACTTCTTTTGAATACATAATTTGTTCAAATAAAAAAATTATATGCCCGAGATAAAACCAGAGGTGGAAACCTTTGCCAAGATAAAAGTTGTCGGCGTTGGCGGCGGCGGCGGCGCCGCGGTCAACCGCATGATTCAATCGAAAATAAAAGGCGTTGATTTTATTACAATCAATACCGATGTTCAGGCGCTTCACTATTCACTGGCCCCGACCAAACTGCATATTGGAAAAACAACCACGCGCGGTTTGGGCGCGGGCATGAATCCGGATTTGGGGCTGCGCAGCGCCGAAGAGAGTCAGAACGAAATCAGAGAGGCGCTCAAGGGTTCGGACATGGTTTTTATAACATGCGGCATGGGTGGAGGCACGGGTTCGGGCGCCGTGCCGTTGATCGCGGAAATCGCCAAAGAGATGGGCGCGCTGACAATCGCGGTGGCCACCAAACCGTTTAGTTTTGAGGGCTCGCAGCGCATGGCAATTGCCGAAGAGGCTTTGGACAAGCTGATTGACCGCGTGGACACGGTAATCACCATACCGAATGATCGGATTCTGCAAATTATTGATAAAAAGACCGGCTTGCTTGAGGCATTTAATATTGTTGATGACGTGCTTCAGCAGGGCGTGCAAGGCATTACCGAGGTGATTACCATTCCCGGCCTTATAAATTTGGATTTCGCGGATATCAAGTCAATTATGGGCGGCACGGGCTCGGCTTTGATGGGAATCGGCAAGGCAAGCGGTGAAACGCGAGCAATTGACGCGGCCAAGGCGGCCATCTCCAGTCCATTGCTTGAACTTTCCATAGACGGGGCAAAAGGCATCCTCTTTACCGTGACCGGCGGGCCGAGTCTTAGCATGAACGAAGTGGCCGAGGCGGCCGAAGTGATTACGGCGCCGGCCGACCCGGATTCGCGGGTTATATTTGGCGCGAACATTGACGAGACATTAAAAGACGAATTAAAAGTTACGGTCATTGCCACCGGATTTGAGAAGCGTTTAAAGAGTTCGCCGAGTCAGCCGCAAAAGGCCACGGCTTATGAGCCAACGCCTTTTGTTAAAACCGAGCAAAGGGAATTTGACCAAGCTGATAGAAAGGAAGCGATAACGGTCAAGGCAAGGGCAAAGTCATTATTTTCAAAAAAGGCTCAAGAACAGCCGATCGCGACCGAGATTAGCGCGACGGATGATAAAGAAGACCTGGACATCCCGGCGTTTATCAGGAAGAAGATGTAGTTTTCTTCAAGAAATCAAAAAAACAAAAAATCAAAAAAGCAAAACGCCCGTAAGGGCGTTTTTTTAATTTTCTAAACCCTTAGTGCGGCTGGGGTTCACGTTGCGTGCGAAGGCCTTTTTTATTTTGCTGAATTTTGCTAAAATATGTATATATGAATTGTCCGGTTTGTAATTCAAAGGACACAAAAGTGGTGGATTCGCGCATTTCCACGGACGGTTTGAGTATTAGAAGAAGGCGTGAATGCAATAAGTGCGCTTTTCGTTTTTCTACCATTGAAGAAGTGGAGCTTTTGGATCTTATGGTGGTAAAAAGAGACGGCCGGCGCGAGGCGTATTCGCGCGACAATATCGTGAACGGGCTCAAAAAGGCTCTGGAAAAACGTTCCTATACCGAGGCGGGTTTTAAAAAGCTGGTGCATAATATTGAGCGCGACATTCAAAAAAAGAAAAGAGCCGAGCTGACCAGCCAGCAGATCGGCGAAATCGTGATGAAGCGCCTGAAGGGCTTTGACAAGGTGGCATATATCAGGTTTGCCTCGGTTTACCGCTCTTTTGAGGATGTGAAGACCTTTCAAAAAGAGCTGAACAAGCTTTTAAAAAAGGATAAGAAAAAGAAATAAAAACAATGAGCCAAGATAGTAAAAATCAAGAAAATAATAATCAAGCGTCTCCTCATGGTTCCCGCATTGAGCGCTTGCTTGAAGAGAACTTGGAATACAGCAAAAAGATTTATGAAGCCACGAGCAAGATGCGGCGTTACATAAATTTTATCCGCGTGACAAACGCGATAAAGTTGCTTTTGATTATCATTCCGCTTGTTTTCGCGCTGATTTACGTGCCCCCGCTTTTGCAAAAATTGATCGGCGCTTATCAAGATATTCTCGGAGATATGTCGCCGTTCAAGATTCTAGACCAGATACAGAATGGCCGATAGAAATTTTTCAAAAAGGGTTTTGGCGCTTTGCGCGAAAATACCCAAGGGTCGGGTGACGACTTATGGGATTATGGCGCGGCGGCTCGGCGCGTCCGGAGGGGCGCGGGCCGTGGGCCGGGTGCTTGGCAAGAATTTAAAGCTCGGTAAGATTCCGTGTCATCGCGTGGTGCGTTCTTGCGGGTGTGTGGGCGGCTATAAGCTGGGTACGCGCGAAAAAGTGAAACTTCTTAGGAAAGAAGGTGTAGAAGTAAGAAAGGGGAGAGTGACCGGTTATTCGGAACATTTATATGAGTTTAGGGGAGTGAAAAATGAAAAATGAAAAACCAAAAATAAAAAACAAATATTAAAAATTAAAAATGGAGACAATACTATTAAGTCTTGAGCGTACGTTCCCAAATAGAATGGTTTTTAATTTTTAGTTTTTGTTTTTAGTCTTTTATTTTTAATATTTAATTTTGCCAAGCAGGATAATATGTCAGAAGAAAAAAAGACGTCTAAAACCGCAAAACTTATTATCATAACCTGCTTTATCGCATTTGTTTTTGGAACGATTTTCGGCGGCGCGGCCGGCGCGGTTACCGGTATTTTTGGTCAGAGCCATATATTGCCCTGGCTTGAGCAAAATATCGGCCTTAAGATATTGTCGCAGGATTTGACCGACTGGGTTCAGACATTGCAGGTTGAAGAAGAATCAGCCACCATCGGCGTGGTGGAGCAGGCCAGCCCGGCGGTCGTGAGCATTGTTATTTCCAAAGATTTAAGCAAATATTACAGTTCAACCGGTCCGGACATTTTTCCTTTTGATTTTTTTGGGTTTAGCTGGCCGTCTTTTTGGGGAAGCGAGGGCGAATCCGGAGTGCAGGAGATTGGCGGCGGCACTGGTTTCGTTGTTTCTTCGGACGGTCTGATTCTTACCAATAATCACGTGGTTGAAGACGAGGAAGCCGAATACACGGTGGTGATGAATGACGGCACCAGCTATAAGGCCGAGGTGGTTGGCCAGGATGCGTTTTTGGATTTGGCGATCGTGAAGATAGAGGCGGAAAATCTTCCGGCCTTGGAATTGGGTGATTCGGATAATTTGAGAATCGGCCAAACCGTGATTGCTATCGGTTACGCGCTTTCCGAATATCAGAACACGGTGACCAAGGGCGTGATTTCCGGAATCAACCGCCGGGTGGAGGCGGCTGATGGGTACGGCCGAAGCGAAGTGATTGAAGAGGCGATTCAGACCGACGCGGCCATTAATCCGGGCAATTCGGGCGGTCCGCTTCTTGATTTGTCGGGCCAGGTCATTGGCGTGAACACGGCGGTAAGCCGCGAAGGCCAGCTGGTTGGGTTTGCCATTCCCATAAATTCGGCCAAAAAAATCGTTCAGAGCGTGCGTGAATACGGCCGGATAGTGCGGCCGTGGCTTGGCGTGCGCTACGTGATTATTACCGAGCCGGCGGCCAAGGAGAATAAGCTTCCGGTGGATTACGGCGCGCTGATTTTGCGCGGTTCAGGCGAGCTTGAACTGGCGGTGGTGCCGGGCGGGCCGGCGGACAAGGTCGGACTTCAGGAAAATGATATAATACTAGAAGTGGATGGGACGCGCGTTGACCAGGACAACGCGTTGGCCAAGCTGATTGCCGCGTACAGTCCGGGCGACACAGTGAAGCTCAAGATTTTGCACAAAGGAGAGGAAAAGGAGGTGGATGTTGTTTTGGAGGAATATGGAGAATAATAAAAAAATTCAAAGCACAAAATTATAAATCCCAAACAATATTAAATGCTCAAAATCCAAAATACAAAACAAGACAGTCCAAGCGGTCAATTAAGTTGTTTTGAATTTTGAACATTTGAATTTTGGATTTGTTTTGGATTTAGATATTAGGATTTTGGATTTTTCAAGGTGAAAATTTTCAGTTCAGTTTTGATTAATTATTTAAATAATTTAATGAAACTAGAAAAGAGAACAAAGATTGTCTGCACCATTGGTCCGTCTTCGGCAAAGACGGATGTTTTGCGGCAGATGATCGGCGCGGGGATGAACGTGGCGCGGCTTAATTTTTCCCACGGTACCTACGCGGAGCACAGAAATTGTTATAAAAATATCCGCGCCGCGGCCAAAGCGCTGGACGAGCCGGTGGCGATTATCGCGGATTTGCAGGGGCCGAAAATCAGAGTGGGCGTTTTGCCGGCGCGCGGCGTGAAGCTCAAGCCGGGCGAAGAGATTGTTTTATCCACGGCCCGAGACAAATATAAGGATGAAATTATTCCGGTGACTTATAAAATGATGCACCGTGACGTGAAGCAAGGTGATATTATCTTGCTTGACGACGGGCTGATTGAGCTTAAGGTGAGCCGTGTGAAGGGCGGGGATATCCATGCCAAGGTCGCGGTCGGCGGCATATTGACTTCGCATAAAGGCATAAATCTTCCGACCACGGTTTTGAGCGTGCCGGCGATTACGAAAAAGGATAAAAAAGATTTAAAATTCGCGGTTTCCCTGGGCGTTGATTTTGTGGCTTTGTCTTTCGTGAAAAGCGCCAATGACATTTATGATCTTAGATATATAATCAAGGCGGTTGAAAAAAAATACAAGAAAAAAAATCCGGACCCGATAAAAATTATCGCCAAGATTGAGAAGCACGAAGCCATTAAAAATTTTAAAGAAATACTTGAGGCGACCGACGGAATTATGGTGGCGCGGGGCGATCTCGGTATTGAGATACCGGCCGAGGATGTGCCTCTGGCGCAGAAAAATATTATTGAAAAGTGCCTTGAGGCGGCCAAGCCGGTAATTGTGGCCACGCAGATGCTTGAGTCGATGACAAAAAAACCGCGGCCGACCCGGGCCGAGGTTTCGGACGTGGCTAACGCGATCATTGACCACACCGACGCGGTCATGCTTTCGGCTGAGACGGCGAGCGGAAAATATCCGGTCAAGACGGTTGAGACCATGTCAAAAATTATCAAAGAAGCGGAGCGCTCGCACTATGATGACCTTGTTTTTCGGGAATACCTTAAAAAATTTCAGTCAATTGACGAGGCCATATCCCGCAGCGCGCGTCTTTTGGCCGCGGCCGTGGATGCCCGGCTTATTTTAACGGCCTCGCTTTCGGGCAACGCCGGCCGGATGATTAGCCGGTACCGGCCCGAATTGCCGATTTTCGTGACGACCGACGGCAAGCGCGTGCTTCATCAGCTAAATCTTTCATGGGCGGTTCGGCCGTTTATTCTTCCCCAGTGCCGCAGTATTGAAGAGCTGGTTGACCGGTCTTTGGGTTATCTTAAAAAATATAAATTCGTTAAAACACGGGACAAGATAATTATTATCGCGGGCGAGCCGGTCGGCCGTTCGGGCCGGGTAAATCTGGTGGAGATTAGGGAGGTATTATAAAAAATATGAATAAAGATAAAGGATTTTTTACAATTTGGGCGATAATTATTTTAATTATGGCAGTTATCATAAGCGCCATAAGCGTATTTTATTGGCAGAAAAGCGAGACTGCGGAAAAATTGCAAGAATGCAGAGAAGCCAATGCATGCAAGATGGATGAGCCTGATGAACCGGAGGAACCAGAATTGGGCGCCGAGCAGGACGAAATAAGGGGTGAAGCTCGGCCAAGTTGTTATTATAGTGAATATAGAAAAAATAAGGATTATTTTGTTGATTTAAATAAATGCATAGGTTTTAGACTTGATAATAGATGGAAGGCAACCGGGGTTGATTATGATGATGAGGGTTTTTCTTCGACATATAATTTTGTTTATGCTCCAATTCAAAACGCCGGTTTATTCGTGAATGTAAATCCCGCAGGCATAGGCTATGAAATGTATGATGAATTGATTGAAGAAAGGCAATTAGAATTAAATAGTGGAGTAAAAGTTAATTTTTTTAGCGCCAAAGAATCTGAAGGTGATGGTTTTATGTCAAGCGCAATTTTTAATAAAAATAATGACTATTATTTCCTCGGTTTGAGAGGCGATTACAGTGATTACCAAGAGTTAAAAGTTGACTTTGAAAATTTAATAAATTCCTTCGTTTTTCTAGAAGACGATTTGTAGAGTATCATTTTATGAGTAAAAGCAAACAATTCATTCTTTGGTTCAGCGACGTCTCGGCAAGAGATGTTCATTTTGTGGGCGGGAAAAACGCGTCGCTTGGCGAGATGTACGGCAAGCTGACAAAGCAGAGAGTAAAAATCCCAAACGGTTTTGCCCTGACTGCTTATGCTTATAAATATTTTTTAAAGCAGAACAAGCTGGAAGCCGCGATTAGGAAGGCTTTAGAAGGATTGGATAGAAAAAATATAAAGGATCTTGAGAAAAGGGGCGCGAAAGTTCGTCAGTTGATTCTTGACGCGGAAATGCCCGAGCAAGTGATTAATGAAATTAAAAAAGCGTATGTCGTTCTTTCTGAGGAATACGGGAGCCGGGCCACGGACGTGGCGGTGCGCTCTTCGGCCACGGCCGAGGATCTTCCGACGGCGTCTTTTGCCGGACAGCAGGAGACATTTTTAAATATTCGCGGTGAGCGCCAGCTGGTTGAATCGTGCAAGCACTGTTTTGCTTCGCTTTTTACGAATCGGGCAATATGTTATCGCGAGGACCAAGGTTTTAGCCATATGGGGACATATCTTTCGGTGGGCGTGCAAAAAATGGTAAGGAGCGATAAGGGCTCGGCCGGCGTCTTGTTCACGTTGGACACGGAGAGCGGATTTCCGGACGTCATTCTGATTAACGCGTCTTGGGGTCTGGGAGAATACGTGGTAAAGGGGCGGGTCACGCCGGACCAGTATTATGTTTTCAAGCCCTTGCTTGAACAGGGATACCCGGCGGTCATCAGCCGGATTGTGGGCACCAAAGATGTTAAGCTGGTTTATTCAAAAGGCGGCACTAAACAGGTTAAAATTTCAGCCTCAATGCGCGATAAAATGGTTTTGAATGAAAAAGATATTTTAAAGCTGGCTAAATGGGGGATGATTATTGAACGGCATTACAAGCGGCCGCAGGATATTGAGTGGGCCAAGGACGGTATGACCGGAGAATTATTTATCGTTCAAGCAAGGCCCGAGACCGTGGTGGCGCAGCGTGAGCGAAATGTTATTCGTGAGTTCAAGCTTAAAAGAAAGGGCAAGCTTCTCGTTTCCGGGGTGAGTGTGGGCACGAAGATCGGACAAGGAAAAGCGAGAATCATTCGCGATCCCAAGGAAATGAGAAAATTTAAAAAAGGCGAAGTGTTGGTGACCCGCATTACTGACCCGGACTGGGAGCCGCTGATGCGCATTGCCGGCGCGATCGTGACCGAACAGGGCGGCAAGACTTCGCACGCGGCAATCGTTTCGCGCGAGCTGGGCATTCCCTGCGTGGTCGGAACGGGCAACGCGACCAAGGTCATCCGAAGCGGCCGACCGGTTACGGCAAGCTGCGCTCAGGGAGAGACGGGCAATGTTTATTCCGGGCTGTTGCCTTTCTCCGTAAAAAAGATAGTTATTAGAAATATTCCGCGTACCCGCACTAAAATTATGATGAACGTGGGCGAACCCGAGCTGGCGTTTGAATTTTCGGCCATTCCGAACGACGGCGTGGGTTTGGCGCGCGAGGAATTTATTTTTACGAATTTTATTAAAATTCATCCCATGGCGCTTCTTGAGCATGGCAAGATACACGACCGGAGTACGCAGAAAAAAATCAGAAAATTGACTCGCGGCTGGGCCAAGAAAGGGGATTACATGGTTGATAAATTGGCCGAGGGCATTGCCAGAATTGCCGCGGCTTTTTATCCCAAGCCGGTGATCGTGCGGTTGTCGGATTTCAAAACCAATGAATACGCCACCTTGATCGGGGGCAAATATTATGAACCCAAAGAGAACAATCCAATGCTCGGCTGGCGCGGGGCGAGCCGTTATTATGACGTTAAGTATAAGCGAGCTTTTAGACTGGAATGCCTGGCGCTTCGCAAGGCGCGTGAAAAATGGGGTTTGAAGAATATTATCGTGATGGTTCCGTTTTGCCGCACCGTGGCAGAGGGCAAGCGAGTTCTCGCGGCCATGGCCGAGGCCGGGCTCAAGCGCGGCCGGGACGGGCTTGAGGTTTATGTAATGTGCGAGATTCCTTCCAATGTTATTTTGGCGCGTGAGTTTGCCGAGATTTTTGACGGATTCAGCATCGGTTCCAACGACTTGACGCAACTGATCCTTGGCGTGGACCGAGATTCCGAACTGGTGAGCCATATTTATGACGAGCGCAATCAAGCGGTCAAAGATCTTGTGGCCACGGTTATCAAGGAAGCGCATCGGGCAAAAAGAAAAGTAGGTATTTGCGGGCAGGCGCCGTCGGATTATCCCGAGTTTGCCGAGTTTTTGGTGGAACAGGGTATTGACAGCATTTCTTTGAATCCGGACACGGTTTTAAAAACCATACGCTTGGTGGCGGATAAAGAGAAGAACCGGGCAAGAAAGAGAAAGAAATAATTTAATAAAAAAATAAGACGCAATTTAGGCATCTTATTTTTTGTTTGATGATTATTCTATCTATCGTCCGGTCGGGGCAGGCCGGATTTGAATCCGCCTACGCCCTCGCTTCCCATCCTTCGCCGAAGCTACGGAGGGCAGGCGCTTGAGAGGCCGGCGATCTCCTCCGTGACCCCGCACTATGCTCGCTGTGCTCGCAAATGCGGGGCAGGCAGGGAGGCTTCTGTAATCACGTCTGGCGGGTCCGACCGGATTTGAACCGGCGATCTCCTCCGTGACAGGGAGGCATGTTAACCAGGCTACACCACGGACCCAGACGTGATTACAGAATATATCACGGAATAGTTGTGTAATTTTGGATTTATGGGGATATATTATCATAAGATGCTTTACAAGACAAGGGGCAGGTTAATCAAAAAAGCGAGGGCCGGAGTTGGTCCTCGCTCAAGAGTTGGGCTTGGGGCTTAGGGCTTGAGCTTAAAACTCAAGCTCGCAGTCTTTGAACAATATATGCTTGCCGTCGGGTGTTCTTTCGGCTGAAGCTTCTTCGTCGCAGATGACTTTTTTGGGAATTGGCACTGAGAAATATGTGCTGTGGATGAGGTAGCCAATCCCGCCGACCGTAAGAACGACGAGTACTACCCAGACAAGCAGGACGATCAGAAGTGCTTTGTGGGTTTTTATACTAGCCATTACATCCTCCTTGGTTAAGGATTTTTTTCCTTGCGGAATGTTGTATAACATTCGTGTTTTGTCGTGTGTTCGCGGTTTTTGCTGTTGCGTGCTTGTCTGCCGGCGCTTTGTTCGGTTCACGCTTTTAGCAACGCAGTAGATGGGTACGGGAAGCGTTTTAAACCCGCCTTTTTGTTCTAGCACTATCGCTATCTTAATGGTCGTGGTTTTGTCGGGCTGGTTGGGCAGTAAAAAAGCGATATGCGTCCATTCTGACGCCTGGCCGCCGGACGTGGACTGAAGCTCGCCCTCGCCTTGCACTTCAATCGTAAATTGGAAGTCAAGCGGGAGGACTTGGCTATGCGGCAGGCTAGACCCTTGGATATTTGTTTTTTCTTTTGACCAGAGTCGGATATTGAAGTTCGCAATTTCGCCGGGTCGGCCTTCTCGCAGGTAGTCTTGCTCAACGATGTAGGTATCTCCTTCAAGATCGGTCAGCTCATAAACCGCGCTTCCCGGAGGAGGCGGTTTTGTTCGCGTGTTTGGCATTTTTACCTCCTGAATATGGGGTGCGGTTGTCAACGTTCATGTTGCTTAAAAACTAAGTTCTTATTAATTTAATTACCATATTAGTGTATTTTCGTCAAGGCGCGGTATTAGAATTTCGAATTTCCAATTTTGAGTTTCGATTCAATTTTAAATTTAGAATTAAGAATTTCGGATTGAATCAAAGTTATAATAACAAAAGCCCCGCTGGTTGGCGGGACTTGAAACTGCAAATTTTGGTTAGTGGGTATTATTTTACCTTTTCAATCAGGGCTTTAAATACCTTGGGTTCGTTTTCCGCGAGCTGGGCCAGAATTTTCCTGTCTATTTCAATATTTTTCTTTTTCAGGGCGCCCATGAACTTGCTGTAGGTCAGGCCGTGCTTTCTTAGGCCGGCGTTGATTTTAATAAGCCAGAGAGCGCGCCGGGTTCTTTTCTTTTTTCGTCGGTCGCTGTAGGCGTGGGCACCGGCCTTGGTAACGGCGGTTTTGGCGATTTTTATGAGTTTTTTTCTTCCCCACTTGTAGCCCTTTGTTTTTTTCAATAATTTTTTTCTTTTGGCAAGATGGGCCTTGCCTCTTTTTACTCTTGGCATAAATATTACTTGGTTATGGAATTTTTAATTAACCTTTCGTAGCCTTTATGAATGCTGGTATCCCTTCTTTTTTTCCGCGTTACTTTTCCGGTGTCGCGCGTATTAAAATGATCTTGGCCGCAAGCGCGTTTCAAGATTTTTTTACTCTTTGTCAGGTGAAAGCGTTTGGAATATGATTTTATGGTTTTTTGTTTCATATACGTTGAATTTATTCTTTAGCAACTATGGCGGTTACCGTACCCCCTTGCCTTGTTATGGGTTGTTCAATTCTAAATTTTTTTTCCTGCTCAAGCGTTTTGATAAAACTTTCAATTTTTTCTCTGGCCAATTCGGGGTGGCGTTTTTCCCGGCCGCGCAGGATGATTTCAATCTTTACTTTATCGCCGTCTTCAAGGAATTTTTTTGTCTTATCCAGCCTGATTCTCTGATCGTGTTGGCTGATCCTGACCGAAAGACGGATTCCCTTGAGGTCTACTTTGTGCTGCTTGGCTTTTAGTTTTCTGGCTTCTTTTTCTTTTTGATATTTAAATTGGCCGAAGTCCATCAGTTTGGCGATGGGCGGCTGGGCCTTGGGGTCCACTTCGACCAGGTCAAGTTTTTTTTCCTCGGCCAACTTCAGCGCCTGGGCCGTGGGCATGGCGCCGAGGTGCCCTTCTTCCTGGTCAATCACCCTGACCTCGGGCGCTCTGATTCGTTCATTGCATCGGTACACCGGTCCGGTTATTTGTGGTTTTCTATGTTTTTTTCTGGAGACTCGCATTATTTTATTTATGTTTATTTGTTTTACTAAATACATTATGCATGGTTATGCCATTCGAAGCTCTGCGAAGCAGAGCGAAGGCGGAAACTGCCTTGGCTATTAAATTAATCGTTTACGCATGAAAGCAATGCCCGAGGCTGTTTTTAGATATTTTTCAAATCCCAGAGCCTGCTTTTTATCTTTAAACGCACAATAGAATATAATTTCCCATGGTTTGAATTGAGCCGTATATTTTGACGACCCCGAATTATGGCGCCTGATTCTTTCTTTTAAATCTTTTGCATAACCCTTATATAATTCCTTAGGATATTTTTTACTCTTTATAATATAAACGTAATGCATATAACTGACAATATTCATATTTGAGTCCTTCTTCGCTCTCACTAGCGTTCGAGCTTCGAAGGACATTCTTCGGCTTGTGTATTTGTAATATTAATTATTCAAAGAATGGCTGTGCCATTCGAAGCTCTGCGAAGCAGAGCGAAGAATGGAGATGAGGGGAATTGCACCCCTGTGTAGGTAAGTATCTTTTTTGGATTTCTACAAACTTAGCTGGGTTTGGCATCTCGCTTCGCGGCTATGAAACCCGGCAAAAAACCGTGAAGCCAGCTCTTGGATTTTTGTCCCGTCTCATGAGCGGAGAGGCGGGCTTAGCTTGCTGTTTTGACACCCCAATCCACGAGGCAAGCCTTAGTGGTTGGAATGGGCAATTGATTATGCAATCGCCATTGAAAGTGATGGAACGCTGAAAGCGTACTTCACCTTCGCCATTAAATTGGCATTTATGTTGTTTGACCTGGATTTGCGAGACATGGTCATGCTCGGTCTGCATCCAAAGAAGAAGACTCCTATCGATTCTTGTCATCCCCGTGTTATTTTATTCGCAAGGCGCGATGGATTTTTCTCTGGGTTTCGCGTTTTTTTATAACCTCGCGTTTGTCTTGGGTCTTTCGCCCTCGGGCAACGGCAATCTCTATCTTGATTTTGTTGCGTTTAGTATACACTGAAATCGGCGTGATTGTCAATCCCTTCTCCTTTGTTTTCCCAATAAGGTATTTTAGTTCTTTTTTATGCAGGAGCAGCTTTCTTTTCCTTTCCGGGTCATAATCCGGGAGATTGCCGGCATGGCGATATTTTGAGATATGGGCGTGATGGAGCCATGCTTCGCCGCCCTGTATTCTAACATGAGAACCCTGAAGGCGAATGTGCCCCTGTTTTGTGGATTTTACTTCTTGGCCCGTGAGCACGATGCCGGCCTCCAGTTTTTCCAGTATTTCGTAATTATGCAGGGCTTTTTTATTTTTGGCAATCACGGTCATATTTGAGTCTACGAATTACAAATAGGTACAAATATACAAATACCTGTTAAGACAGGCAATAGAATGTTGAGCGTGAATCAAGAATTTGTATATTTATAATCATTTGTAATTTGTAGCCTTCTGGGTATGAGTTATCTTTAATTATATAGATGAATGATTGCGGCGTCTAGTGTTTGACCATGGGGGGGTAAGCTTGATATAATAGAAGCAAATATAACTGAATATAGCTAAATGCCATGTTTAATAAAAATGTGCAAAATATTAGTATTTCCACCACCACTATTTTAAAGGTGATTTTAATTTTATTAGCTCTTATTTTTCTGTGGTTGATCAGAGACGTGATTTTGATGTTGTTTGTCTCGGTGATTCTCGTCGCGCTAATTGATCCTTTTGCCGATTGGATGCAAAGGCATAAGATTCCCCGAGCGTTTTCGGTTTTGATTATTTATGTTATTTTACTTGCTCTTGTGGCGCTTATTTTGTTTTTGCTTATACCTCCGATAGTGGAGGAATTGGGCAAGTTGGCGCAGAACGTGGGGTATTATTGGGAGCAATTGACTATCGGACTTCATAATATCAAGGGCTTTACCGTCTCCCAGGGCATTCCCACGGCTTTTGAAAGAGGCGTTGAGGCGCTGCAAACCGGCTTGTCCGGCGCGGTCGGTCGCGTATTCGGAACGGTCGCCGGCTTGTTTGGCGGGCTCGCGGCAATGATCATTGTGCTGGTGATAACTTTTTACATGGTTGCTGAAGAGGATTCGATTAAGCGTATGATTAAATCGCTTGCTTCGGAAAAATACCAGCCGTTTTTTACCGAGCTCGCGGCAAAGATTAAGGGAAAGATCGGTTTGTGGCTCAGGGGGCAGATTATATTAAGCCTTATCGTGGGCGTATTTACTTATATCGCCTTAAAAATACTTGGCGTTGAATATGCTTTGGTTCTGGCGCTGTTCGCGGCCTTTACCGAATTTATTCCGTATCTTGGGCCGGTGCTCGCGGCCATCCCGGCAATTTTTTTGGCCCTGATTCAATCGCCGTTCAAAGCGTTTCTGGTTTTGATTATATATATAGTTATTCAGCAGGTTGAAAATAATCTGTTGGTGCCAAAGATAATGCAGAAGACGGTAGGGCTTAATCCGGTTGCCAGCATTATCGCTCTTTTGGTTGGAGTGAAGCTGGCCGGTCTGGTCGGAGCCATTCTGGCAATACCGGTGGCCATTGTCATAAGTCTTGTTTGGCGGGAAATATATCGTCAGGAAAAGACGGTTTAGTAACTTGAGACCGTAGAAGAATATCGTTTCTACTACAATTTATGAGAAAGAAACAAAAGGGATTTAATTTTGATTTTTCAAGGCTTATATTCTGGCTTGTGTTTTCCGGCGCCAGTTTTATTTTGCTTCTGCTGATGTTCATCGTTCTCATGCCGCCGGAATCGGGAATCAATATTCAGACCGGAGGTTCGGACGAATTAAACAAGCAGGTAGTTGAAGCAAGGTACAAGCATGATATAAAAGAATTATTGAACGATTATTTGCGCGAGATAGGGGATTTGGACGAATTAGTTGCGGATGTTTCACTGGTTGAGCTCACGACGCAAACCAAAAATCAAGCCTTGGAACTTTTTGTTTCCGCGGACTTAAAGGATATTCATCTGGATATTGTTGTTTCGCTGAATTATTTGGAAGCCGGGTTTGCCGGAGATGAACAGAAATTAGAGCTTGGCAAATTGGGTTTGAAAGAAATATTTGATAAAAATTCATGGTTATTAAATAAATAGTTTTTTATGACAAAAGTTGAGCAAGATAAACAAGAAAGCCAGGAGGCTTTAAAGAAAGAAATTAAGCAGCAGGTTGAGGTTGATATACGCCGCAGCGCGAGAAAGAAGAAGCTTTTTCGTTGCTGTTCGTGTTTTATAATTTTTATCGCTTTTATCGGCGCGCTTGTTTTTGGCGCGGCTTGGGTCGTGGCAAAAACCGGTTTGTGCGAGGTTCCTTATGTTTCAAGCTGGGCGTTTAAAGCGCCCGAGTCGCTGCACGAGGTGGTCGTGCCCAAATCTTATGACGGCGCGAGTTCATTTGAAGATTTTGGGGCGACGCTTGGCCACGCTCAGTCCCAAATAAGCATTAAGGAAGAGATGCTGAACGCGCTGTTACTCGATCAATTGATTCAGCCGCTTAGTGAGACCGGTCTTGACGTGGAGCGGGCACAGATCGCAGTTGAGTCCGAGGGAATGGAGATTTTTCTTCATCTGGCGCGGGACGAAAAAGTGAATATTTATTTATCAATTATTGCCATGCCCAAAATAGACGGCAACCGCATCGGCTTTGATGTCGTGAGCGTGCGTTTGGGCAATCTCGGTATCCCTGATTTTATTGCCGGGCCGGTTATCAGCTCTTTTCTGGGCTCGGCGCTCGGCGCGCTGGAGCTGCCCATGGTTGGCCTCATGGAGCTTAAAGAAATCAAACTTAATTACGGGGAAATTGTTTTGCAGGGGGAATAGGTTTTTGAAATATGCTTTTAATCAAACGATTCAGTCCATACCTTACTGGCGCGTTGGTTTTCGTTTGTTTTTTATTGATGGCGTTTTTTCCGCCGCTTATTTGGTTTTTGTTCGCCTTGGTGAATCTTTACTTGGTTTTGACGGTCGTGTTATTTTCCGACCAGCAGTTTGATACCGAAATATTAAAATATTTTCTCACGCCTTTTTTATTGTTCTGGTCGGTTTTTTTGTTTTTTCTGTTCTTGGAAAATCCGTTCGCCAGGCTGGGCGTGGCCCTGGTTTCAAGCTTTTTAATAACGGTTTATTTGGACCAGCTGTTTTTTTACCGATTCATGTATGAAAGATATCAGGCCAAGGCGCTTGAGAATTTGAGTCTTTATCTGGCGATTATCATTACGTTTTTTGTTTCGTCCAGCCTGTTCGGGTTTTACATTTTTTTGCACGCGCCGCGTTCTCTCCTGCTCGTCGGCATTTTGGCGTTGAACATCGCGCTGAATTATTATATTTTTTGGATTCTAAGAATAAATTTTTGGGAAAGCCTGCCTTTTATCGCCGTGCTTTCGCTTGCCAGTTTTGAGACTTTTTACGTGATGACTTTTTTGCCCACTTCGTTCGCCGTGAACGGCGCCATCATGGCGGTGCTTTATTATTTCGCTCTGGGCATGATTCGCTATCATTTTTTACAGCGTTTGGAGTTCGCGGTAATCAGGCGGCATTTGGTTATCGGTTTGATCATTCTTATTTCGGTGGTGGCAACGGCGCGGTGGACGTGAAATTATAAAAACAAAATCTACGAAATTATAAATAATCTACGAAATTACGAATTTTTTACGAATATACGAATATTTTTTCGGACACGCATACGGGCATTGAACATTCATCATGAATTCGTAGATTCGTACCGTATTCGTAATTTCGTAGATTAAAGTAATATATTCATGGAAAACGAAGACGACAAAAAAAATGAGCAAAGGGGAGTCTTGGATTCGTCCAAGTCAAAAAAGGGCGTTCGGATTATTTTGCGCGTGGTTGTTTTAGCCGCGCTTTTCG
>JAHJFT010000042.1 GCA_018824325.1 Patescibacteria group bacterium | reverse complement strand
TTATCTGGGCCTTTATTTTGCGAGTAAGCTCTCGAACAAAAAAAGGGCGGTCAATATTGCGTAAAAAAAGATTAAGCAGCCGGGACCTTGTATTTGAGCCAAATAATTGTTCAAGCATAGTGATTTTTATAAAACCGCGCCTTGAGGGCTTGTTATCCCTAGAATGTATATAGTATAATATAATTACAAAATTAGTCAAAACCCCATGCCAGCTAAAAAAGAACTTCTCATCAGCGAGCTTTTTTTGGAAAGCGCGACCAATCGTCAGACCCTGAACAAGGTGTTTAATTTCGAAATACCATCAAGTTCGCACCATGGCGGCGGTTCGGTCTTTGGTATTTTGAAAATCGACTCCATCCATCCGGTCTACGATCGACTGATAAAAAACATAATTGAGAGCATAGAAAACTTTTACCAAGAAGAGCATGAGCTTGATTTTGGGCAAGAATTTGAAAAAGCGCTTCAGGTGATCAACGCGAACATCTCGGATTTTGTCTCCGGCGAAAACAATCCGATTGATTTGGAAAAATTAAATATTGTGATTACCGCTTCCTCGGACCAAGACATGTCCTTCAGCTTTGTCGGCCAGGTAAAAATATTTTACTTTCAGAAACAGAGCGGCAAGGGTTTTCAGGTCTTTGACCTGGTCAGGACACTCAAAGCCGACGGCCAAAAAATAAATCCGAATAAATTATTTGAGAACGTGATGAACGGCACGATCCGGCCCGGCGACGTGGTGGTGACGGCAAGCCCCAATCTTTTTGAGGTGTTTAACGAAGAAGAGCTGCAACCGATTTTAATATCCAAAAAACCGGATGAAGCGGTTGCCTATTTGAGGAACAAGCTTTTGGAGGGCAGCGTGAAAAGCGGTTTTACCGCCGTAATATTGAAGTACCACGAAGAACCGGTGCTCGTGGGCCAGGGCGGACATTCAAAAAATTTCCAAGGCTCGCTTGAGCATCTTAAGGCGACCGAAGATGAAACAAACCGATATCTCCTGGGCAAAAGTCCGGGCAGACTTGCCAGTATCATATCCAAAATTACCTCTCGGCTCTCCGGCCTCATGCCCAAAGCCGGTTCAAGGTATGAGCAAAAAATCGCTCCGCCGCCCCGAGAACTGGGAACGCAAATCATAAAATTTTTTACCTGGGTCGGCGCGTTAATCGCCAAGGCGGCCGTGGGTTTGGTCCACTGGTTTAGAGATGCCTTTATTTTTATCACTAATTTTCGAGGCAAAAGAAAAGAGATTGTAGCCGCGCGCAAGGATAAACTGCAATCCTACGGAAATGAATCCGTGAGCTGGTTCAATAAACTGGGCAAGATGAGCCGCAATATTTTTATCGGCGCCATGGTCTTGGTTCTGATTTTCGTGGGCAGCCTGATATATTTAAATTTTCAACAAACGCGCGAACAAGAACAAAATCTGTACAATCAGCGGGTTATTACCATAACCCAGAAAAAAGATGAAGCCGAGAGCAGCCTTATTTACGGCGACAACGACCGAGCCAGAGAACTGGTTAGCGAGGCCCTCGCCCTAATCCAAGATTTGCCTGAGCGCAAAGGAGAACAGCAGGAAATAAAACAAAGCCTGGTTGATGAAATGGAACGGCTGAAAAAAGAATTAAGACAAGAGGTCATCCCCCAGGACCTGGAGAAAATTTCTTCTCTGCCGCTTGGCAGCCAAGAACAACTTATTGATTTCAGTTTCATCCTGTTCGGCGGGGATGGCGAGCTCCTTATCCTTTCCAAACAAAAAAATCTGTTCGTCTGGAAAGAGACTGAAGCGGCTTGGCAGGAAATCGGCTGGGAAAACCCGGACATTGAAGAAATTCTTTGCGTGGCCAAATCCGATTCCGACGGATACGCTATCCTGGACCAGCGGCCCGGCATCTCGGAAATAGATATTTCCAATCTTTCGTGGCAAGAACTTGAATTCAACGCGGCGACCGAACAAAAAAGCTTTCAAGCCGCGGCAACCTATAGTTCCCGGCTTTATGCGCTGGATCCCGAAGCCAATCAAATATTTAAACACAACCGCGCGCAAAGCGGCTTTGGCACGGGCAGCGCGTGGATCGCGTCCTCGGGCGCGGATATAAGCGACGCCGTCTCCCTGACGATTGACGGCTCGGTCTATGTTTTAAAAGCCGACGGACAAATTTACAAATTCTATACCGGCGAAAAACAAAACTGGGCCGCCTCAACCATTGAACCGGCCCTAACCAACCCGATAAAAATTTTGACCGGCGCGGACACGGACAATATTTATATTTTAGAGCCAACCAACAGCCGCGTCGTTGTCTTTGACGAAAACGGCAAACTGGTAAACCAATATATTATTGATGGCGCCCAAGGCTTGAAAGATTTTTATTTAGACGATAAAACTATCTGGATTTTGGCGGACAACGGCGTGTGGAAATTCACTATTTAGATAAAAACCAAAGAAGCGTCCATCTCCTATCTACAAATTACGAATAGGTACAAATATACAAATGCATATTAAGACGGGCGATAGGACATTGAACATGAATCAAGAATTTGTATATTTGTAAACATTTGTAATTCGTAGACCCAAAGCATATAATTCCGTGATGATTCAGTGGATTACAAAAAAACACCCAATATCAGGTGTTTTTTTGGTTTTGCGATAATTATTTCAAATTTGCTTTGGCGCCAGCTTCTTCCAATTTCTTTTTTGCCTCTTCAGCTTCGGCCTTGGGCATGTTCTCCTTTACTACCTTGGGGGCGCTGTCAACAATCGCTTTGGCGTCGGCCAGACCAAGCGCGGTAATTTCACGCACTGCCTTAATCGCGCCGATCTTGTTTGCGCCGACCTCCACAAGTTCAAGCGTGAACTCGCTTTTTTCTTCGGCCTCGGCTTCGCCGCCGGCTGCCGGCGCCGCGGCAACCGCCATGGCCGGCGCGGCCGCGGAAACACCGAATTTATCCTCAAGCACGGAAACCAGCTCGGAAAGGTCAAGCACGCTCATCTTTTCGATTTCCTCGACAATGCCTTTGAATTTCTTGGGCACTTCCACGTCTTTTTTCTCTTCTTTCTTCTCCTCCTTGGACTCTTCCTTGGCTTCTTCTTTTTTTTCTTCGGTCATATTTTTTAAGTTATCCCGCACCTTTTAGGCGAGAAGCGCTTTCAGCGCTTAACAAACACCGTTATGATTTATTATATAGTTTGAACCTTTAAACAAAAAGTTTATTTTTAACTTTTTGCTGACTAAATCGCCTAAAAGGTGCGGGATTGATTATTATTATTTAAATTTTAATTATGCTTTGGATTACAAATTCACCCATCCCACCCCTTTTTGCTTGGAGATAATGGAAAATTTCGGATTTTCCGTGATTTTTTTTCCTATGTACATGATTTCGTAGGATATTGAGGGAAATCGTTTCATATCTGTTACTATTTTTGTTTTTGGTATTGGAAAATTAATGCCCACTTCCTTTTCCAGTGAAAAACCTGACCAATGGAATAATGTTCTTACAATGCGCCTGGAAGGCAGATTAATATGCGCCACTTCCGGCGGCACACAGTTTGGTTTTATGTATTTATTTGCGAAAAGATTCACAATTATTTCTTTATAAAAATAAGGATTTGGAATGCAAATTATAAACCTTCCACCCATATGCAATATTTTATTTACTTTTAAAAAAAGGTTCAGGGGCGACATCAAGTGTTCGACGGTATCTATCGCTAAGACAGTAGAAAAAAATCCGTCTTCATAGGGTATTTCCTGATGATTCAAATCAACGGATTTTACTTCTATGTAGCCCTGGGGAGGTTCAATTTTTTGGATATCAATGCCGTAAAAATTTTCTGCTACGGGTGAGGGGTATGAGGCATAACCAATATCCAAGGTTCTGCCCTCTACGTAGGGCTTTAAGATGTGGTGTTTTCTTAAAGTGGGCGTGTTTCTTTTAAAAAACATATAATTAAATAAAATGCTACATTTTCATATTGCCCGTTTCTATTTTTGCTGTTATTCAGGCGTTTTTTTTCTTCTGATTTAGCGCCTTGAGCGGAAAAGGGCTGGTACCATTTTTTGACCACAGATTAACGGGCAGTTTTGAAAATCCGATTTTATTGGCCGGCTATCTTCTACCGCATATTATTTAAATTTTAATTATGATTATGATTTAGATTGCTTTATTGCATTTAACGCATAAACCAATGAACGCAGGTTACCGGCCAAAATATTGACAAAACCGGATATTGGCGCGTTGATCGTGCCAACCAGCTTGGCATAAAGCTCGGGCTTTGACGGCACCTTGGACAGCGCGATAATTACGTCGGCTCCGACCAGCTTGCCTTCCAAAATTCCGGCCTTTATTTCAAGCGCTTGGTGCGTTTTGGCGAATTCGGCCAAAAGCTTGGCCGGCGCCACTTCGTCTTCAGCGCCAAAAACCGTGGCCAGACTGCCGAGAATTTCTTTGGGCTCAATGTCTTTAAGCTCGGCCTCTTTGAGGGCCAGCCGCAGTAATGTCTTTTTCGCCACCGTATAATCAATATCTTGTTCATGGCATTTATTCCGCAACTCCTCGATCTCCGACACTTTAAGACCCTGAAAATCGGCAAAAACTACTGACTTGGCTTTGCCAAATTTTTCTTTTAATTGGTCCACTACTTTCTTTTTTTGTTCTTTTGTTTTAGGCATAAGATTAGGTTGTAGGGAGTGGGTTATGGGTAGTTAATTACCCAATGTTAAATAAAATATCTGCGGCTTTACCGCAGATAACGAGGTCCGAATGCCAAGCAAAAAAATCACGCTTGGTCGGAATTACCTCGACGGGGTGGTATTTTGAGCCCTGACTCAATGTCTGGACCCCCGTTATCTGCGGTAAAAACTTTAATTTGATACTATCTTACTACGGAGCTAAAAATCTGTCAAGTTTGGGCTTTTCTACAGGGGCAGGTCAAAAAATATCAGGAGAAACAGAGAACGTCTATTAATAATTACGTGGTTTTATTAAGTTCCGATTTCGGATTTCCGATTTCTGTACTGTTTTCTGATTTCCGACAACCGATTTCAATCTTTAAAAAAAACTTAATCGTTATTAAATAGATCGGCTTTCGCCGAGGCGCCGATAATCGCGCCCGGAAAAGCGCCAAAAATTCAAAGGAACAAAGATTCAAAAACCGGCAAAGGTTCAAAGCTTCCCAGTTTCAAACTTGCGGAGGCGAAAGACAAACCCACGCTCGGGAGCCCACCTGTCCTCGAGCTCAGCCCAATAGGCGTCCAGCCATGACCAGCCGCCCCCAAGCCGGCACACGTTGAACACGCGCGGACGGCCAGCGGGGCCAAGAATTTGCTTCATAGCGATTAAAAAATATTCTCCTCTAGGCTGTTCCCTTTTAAAAATTTCCTCATAATATAAACGTATTCGCGGACCGGTTTCCGGCGGGCATAATTCCAAGCCCAGCTTATCTGCCCGATCATATATTTCTTGAGTTGTCGCTCCGCTCGGAAACCCCAAATCATTCACCTTTAATTTAACAAGATTGGCTCGCTCTTTATCCTTCAGAGTATAAAAATCTTTATTTTTAAGCATGCTTTTGGCATCGTCGTTAACATATATTTTATTTCTATCGGTTTCAGATAAATTTTTTCGCTCCTCCAGCGCGCTGATGATTTCTTCCTCTCTTTCGCCTCCTAAATCCGCTTCAAACATGGTTATTCTTCCTTCGGGAAATTCGGTATAAAGGTGTTCAATGTTGTATTTTTGCATCTGCACAAATATGCCCGGCTCAAGCGGGCCGACAAAGGCTTTGGTGTTTTGATTTATTTCTTTAACATCGCGCGCGATTTGTTCGGCTGCGCAGTCAAACACAACGGGCATGTCAGCTTCCACGTTTCTTTGGTCTCGCAGTTCGCTAATGCGCGGGTCGCGCTGATAGCCAAAACCTTGTATCTCATTGTCAATCTGATAAAGAAAATACAGATCGTCTTTTGTAAGTTCTTTGCCGGCTTTGTGCTTTTTTTCTATGTCAGTCAGCTGTTTCATATCCTGAGTTTTGTTTTTGTAATTTTCTCCGTCCGGAAATTCATTAAGCTTGTCGTCTAATATCTTGGTTTCGGCAATACGGGGGTCAAGGTTTTGTTCGTGGGCAATGCCGCGCACTTCGCCAATACTTTGTCCCTGCATGCGCATGGCAATTCTTGGAACGGTCGGCTTGCCAGCTTTATCATAGGAATAATATACATGAAAGTCACCGCCTTGTATTTGGGATTTGGCTGTTTCTTCACCGGCCGTGCACCAGCCCGTGCCATGGCCTTGGAGCGACTCTACCAAAGGCATGTGGTCAGAGCCTTGGTCATATTTAATCCACTCGCCTTTGGTGTTTGCGAGTTCGCTTTCTTCGGCCGGAGTCACTTTTTCAATTGCCCAGGCATAGAGCTTGCCAAAGTTCGCGCCTTGAAGAAGTTTTTGAAACTCCGGGTTATCGGCTTCAGCCGGAATATCCTGCTTGTTTACCTTTTTAACGACCGCGTCAACCACATAAGCCAAGGCTTCGCGGTTTAAGTCGGGGAATGGCGCAACCGTGTCTTTTTTTCTTTTTGCAAAGGCGTGTTTTTCTTTGTCAAAAGTAGAAAGCTTGAGCATGCCCTTAAATGCCCACTATTTGGACCAGGTTGGGAAACTGTCCGAGTCTTCGGAAGAAAGATAATCCACCCAGTTATCCAGGGTTGATTCCTGGTCTGAGATGATTACTTCTGAAAGCTGGTCTTTCATCTCATGGGTTATTTCAATGTCGCCGTGGCCTTGTTCGCGGGCAAGCCGCCTTTGGTTTTCATAATAACTTTGGGGAATATCTTCGGGCTTGATGACATGTTCTTTGTGATACTGCTTTTTTATGCGCTCCAAAACTCTTGGGTCGTCGCGGTGGCCCATGTGGGTTTTTTCAATAACCTTAAGCCAGTCGGCGATTTTCTCGGCCGGTTTTTGTGTAACTTTTTCACCCCTTGTCTTCTTTTCCCCTTTTTCCCATTCCACGGGCTTGGAGATGTGGAGCTGGGGTTCTCTTTGATGTAAAAATTGTTCGCCGAATTTTGGCATAAATTACATAAATTATATTACAAATAAACCTTACAATAATATTGTTAAATTGTCTATTGCGCGTGCTCTCGGAGAAGACGCCGCCGCGCGTTTCTTTGTCATTCTATAATCGTGCCCCTAAAAGGCTTGGCGCGCAATAATTTTTCAAATTCCTTGAGCTTGCGGCCGTTCATGATAACAACCTTGAGCCCCAGGCATTGGGCTAATTTTGAGGCAATCGGGTCAAATGGCAGATGCGCGCCCGGCGTCCACGCGCCACCCACCAGCTTTTTGAAATCCGGCCACTTTATGCGTTTTATTTTTTTGGCATTTTTATATTTTCTAGGATCACGATCGTACACAAAATCAATATTGGAAAGATTCACCAAAAATCTTGCGTCATATTTTTCAGCGCACAGCACGGCCACATAATCCGTGGACCGGCCCGGCTTGACGCCGGCGCCAATCAAAATTCGCTCTTTGCACCCGATTTTTTTATTAGGGTCAACGAGCGCGCAAGCGCTGTCCCCGAATATCGCCTTAAGCAATCCTGCGTTCAGGCGCGTTGCTTCAATGCCGAGCCAATCAAGTCCTTGGGGCCGTATGCGGCCAACGCTCTTGGCCGCGGCCTGATATTGCCGGCAAGTGGCGCCGCCGCCTACAATAATGATGAAGCGCCAGCCATTTTTTACGTACTCCAAAATTAGCTTTTTGAAATTTTTTAAAAACTTTATATCAATGCCGCGCGGCGGAACAATGATTGAACCACCCAGAGAAAGGATAATAATTTTTTGTTTAGTAGGCATTGTAATTTTTATTATAAAAAATTACCGTGTTTTACTTACCCATGAAATCCAAAATCCTAATATCTAAATCCAAAACAATATCAAATGCTCCAAATCCAAAATTCAAAACAGATATATTTTTTAGGATTAACCGATTCGTTTTGAATTTTGAACATTTGAATTTTAAATTTGTTTTGGATTTGGTGCTTGGGATTTTGGATTTCTTCTTGCCCTTGCTTTAACCCTGCTGGGCGTGCGATAGGCGGCCCTGCCTTTTTTGCCGCGAGAACGTGAATAATTTTTCATGATTCTTTTTTAAGAAGTCCGTTAGTCAGCCACGAAGCGGCCCAAAGAACCAGCGCGCCTAAAAACGCTTCTCCAAAACCAGGAACCGTGAACCCGGCAATCCATGTTGAAACAAGCCAAAACAAAAGCGCGTTTATGACCAGGGTGAATAAGCCGAGCGTCAAAATATTAACGGGCAAAGTCAAAATGAGAATCAACGGACGAATGAACGCGTTGACCAAACCGATGACCAGGGCGACAATCAACGCGGTGGCGAAATTTTCCACAACAATGCCCGGAATAAGATAAGCGATGCCTAAGAGGGCCAGGGCGTTCAGGACCCAGCGGACAATTAATAGCATAGACTAGAAAAATTTATTTAAAATACCTAATTATTATACCATGAATATAACGACCCATGT
>JAHJFT010000041.1 GCA_018824325.1 Patescibacteria group bacterium | reverse complement strand
TCTTATATAACGTATCGGGCACTAGTGTCGCGTTAAATTAAAATCGAAAATAAAAACGTTTTAGATTAGCCATTTTTTAGTGCTAAATATCGGAATCTGAATTCAAGTCGTGTACAACCAAAAAATGCTTAATTTATTGTATTATTAGTTAAATTTTAACGAACGGGATGTTGCTTAACGCGACACTAGTGCGTATCGGGGTAAACAAAATTCATTTTCCGACTTTAATTAATTAAACTTTGTTATTTAACTGGACTATATTAAATGCTCTAATTTTATTAATGGCACTAACCAAGAAAAACGAACTTGGATAAGGAAATTTTGCGCCCCCTTGGATATAATTACGCAAAATTTCTGAATCATTTACTCTGTATTATGCGATGTCTGCTAAAATAAAATTATTCGTATCCTCGTTTCTTGGCAATATACTTAGTACAATCATAACTGACGGTATACAAAAGAAACGCCCAAAAAATAATCCAATTCCCATAAATTGAGCAGTATGTGAAGGTTGGAATGGGATAATATAACATTGCTTCATTGAGAGTTGCCAACATGCCCTTCTTTTTCAAAATATCGCCAACATAATCTTTTAATGAGCCGAATATTAAAAATATTATAAAAAACACAACGAACAGGGTAGGGTTAAAAGTAGAGAAAAACAAGAAGGAAATAATTATGATAGCTGCAGCAATTTGATGATTTAAGAAATCGAGCCGATTTCTAATAATAAAGGCAATATTCATCGCTAAAATTATGTTGGCGATATTTTGATTACTTATAACAAGTAAGCTTCCAAAAACGCCCCAAAGAACACCGAGGAATACAGCGCTTCCCCTAAACCACTTAAGGCCATGCTCATTTAATAGGTCAGCAACTTTCATTGTCATCCCATACAGAATAGCACCGATAACTATTAAGGGAATTGGATTATTTTCTAACATAATTTTATTTTAGCGGACATCGCGCAACTGGCCGTTATCATTAATGTAAATACGGCCTCAATGGCAATCTGACTTGTCCGGTCGTGGATAATCAATATCAATTATACTCCACGCGCCAGGAGTCTCTTGCTACCTCAACCCAGGTGGTGCCGCGGTTAAATTCAATTTCCCGACCCGTGACATCGTAAAACCGCAGTCTGGACTCAGGGTCAATTTTTTGCCAGGTCGCTTCCAAAACCCCGCCGTCTCGAAAAACCCACGCCTTACCCTTGCCCAGGGTCTCAAGATTGAGCCGGCCTTCGTTGTCTATGACCGAGGCTTGGGTCACCATAATTGCGATGTTTTTCGCTGTTATGCTTGTGCCGTCTTTATCTTCGTGCGCCTCATTATCATGATAGCGCAGATACTCATTGGTGTCCGAGGTGTAAACCCACACGGCTTTGTACTGGGGAATGGAAAAATCTATGGAGATTTTGGTCGCTTGGGGAATTGAAGCCGGAAAATCGTCTTTAAAACGCCAGGCCTCAAAAGCGGCCTTGTTCTCTACCTCTTTCTGCTCAATGGCTTTATTCAAAAGCTCGCTGTTTGAATAAAGATTGTGCGGCGCCGTGCGCTCGGCCGAACGCCAAAAAAATAATGCATTATAAAATTCATTGAGATCATAAATCGGATAAGACGGAATCGTTTTCAGGGCCTGGGGACTGCCACCGCAATGGACGTACAAGGCGCCGAACTCGGCCGCCCAATCAAGATAATAATCGCGCGCCGAGCGGATCGGCCCGATTTCCGCGACCTCATCGCGGCTGTCAAAAACGGCCAAAAACCGAGTGATGCCAGCCTCGGCCGGCGCTTCAAAAACCAGGCCGGCTCGGCTCAAACCCGAAGCCGGACGCGATTCTATTTTATTTTCAATCATAATAGCCACGGGTAGGCCATTAGCTTTGTCCGAACTAACAAGACGACCGTCCAGCAATCTTGCTTGAATTTCGGATTCTTCTTGAATTGCGGCCTCCTGATTTTCGCCATTCGACGCTTTTTCGTTAAAAAGCGTATAAGCCACGGGCGCGGCTCCCAGAATTAAAATCACGCCCAGGGGTACAATAACCTGCTTCACCTTTTTGCCGGGTATTGCCTGGGCGCTTTTTTTAAATATTTTTTGAAAAATATCAAATTTTTTTGACATGCAATTGGAGTTTGATGTGAATTTTTTTCATCCGCTGGTTTACTTCTTCTGCTTCTCATCCTTTTTCTCGCCTTTTTCTCCGGCTTCTTTCTTCTTCTCGCCATCTTCTTCAGCTTCTTCACCTTCTTTTTTCTCTTCACCGACGACCTCAACTTCTCCCACCCCCGATTCAGGCGCTTTTTCAAGCGCGGCCAACTCTTCTTCGCTAAGCGGAGCCAAGACAACGGCAACTGATCTTTCCACGTCCTGCAGCACTCTCATTCCCTCGGGTATATTTAAATCTTTTACCCTAATACTGTCATCAAATGTCTTGAGCGAGCCAAGGTCAACAATAATTTCATGGACCAAATCCTTTGGCAAACATTCCACCTCAAGGCTGTCAAAATTTTTAACCAAAGTACCACCGTGTTCTTTTACGGCCGCGGCTTCGCCTTCAAACTTAAGCGGTATTTCAGTGATCAATTTTTCATCCATGCGGATTTGGCGAAAATCGACATGCAGCGGATTGTCACGCACCGGCTCTCTTTGGATATCCTGTATCAAAACCTTGACCGATTTTTTATCTTCAATTTTAAGATCAATCAAGCTTGATTCGCCGGCTTGTTTATAAATTTTTTCCAGTATATCTTGGCGAACGGCTATGTTGACATTCTTAACGCCGTGGCCATAAACAATCCCGGGCACTAAACCCTGCCTTCTAAGCTGGTTTACCTTTTTGCCGGAAATCTTTCTTTCTTTTACCTCCAAGCTATGGGTTTGCATATAAATAATATGGTTAGATTAATTTAAGAATTCACCTCGCCCGCGTCATTAACGGTTTAAAAAGATAACCCGGGTGGCGCAATTCATTAAAACAAAATTACAAGATTGTGTCAAGTAGCCACATAGGATTTTTCGCGGATGCGAAAAATCCTATGTGGCTACGAAATATCTTCCGCGACCGCGGAAAGCCTTCTGCACCCACGCGATTTAATCTACAATTCTCCGCAAAAAACGAGGTGATTTTAAAAATTCATGCGTCTTTAAAACATCGTCCAAGCCGATTTTATCATTTTTATTAAATTTCACCACGTCGTCAAAACTTAAATCCGTGACCAGGCCGATCGAGGCAATGCCCGGGCCGGCCAAAAGAAACAGGGCAATCATTGAGCCAAGGCAAGCGGCGCAATGGATGTGGACCATTTGACGGTCATCCATGTCTTGCAGCAGCCTAACATCAAGCTTTTCCATATTGGCAGAACAGAATGGACACTTGGTTAATATTTTTAAATTTTCGGGTAAAGAAAATTTTCCTTGAAAATCCATCATAGGGGGTGCTTCTTAACGTGGAGCGCCGGGAGATTTTTTCAAGTTATGAATAATTTTTAAAATAAACACCAGCATTGAAATTCCAAATCTCAAATTTCAAATAACAAATAAGCACCAAATTCCAATGACCAAAATTCCAAACCGCCCGCCATGTCAGCCAGCGGGCTTGGCGGGCAGGTGTTCAAAATTCCATTCGGCCTGAGCTCATGGCCGAAGGCCAAACACCCCGTGTTTTGATCATTGGAATTTAGGTCATTGGAATTTGTTTGTTATTTGAAATTTGGTGCTTGGAATTTTTAAACTCACTCTGCCGAACTAGCAATAAATTCTATTCTGATTTCCGATTGGTTGACCGTGCCTATCCCTCCCAAGTATATTCTATCAAAATTTCTCCTTTATCGGAAGCCGGGAACTCACCTCGCGCATGGCAATACTCTGGGCAACACCAATCAAGACGAGAAAAACAAGAAGCGAGCTTGCTCCATAGCTTAAAAACGGCAGGGTGATGCCGGTCACCGGAAACATGCCCAGGTTCATGGCCGCGTTCATGCCGACCTGAATAAACAAAAGCAGACTGACGCCCAAAACCAAAAATAAACTAAAATCATCGTGCGCCCTTTGGGCGATTTTAAATAATCTCCAAAACACGATGGCAAACAAACCGAGAATCAGGCCGATGCCGACCAATCCCAGTTCTTCGGCGATCACCGCAAAAATAAAATCGGTTTGGCTTTCCGGCAAAAACTTCAGTTGCGACTGCGAGCCAAAACCCAGGCCCCGGCCGAAAACTCCGCCCGAGCCAATCGCGATGACCGATTGGGTCACGTTATATCCTTGGCCCAGCGGATCACGGCCCTGGTCCAAAAAAGTGAGCACTCTTTCCTTCTGATAATCCTGCAGACCAAAGGACCAGGCCGAAGTGCCGAGGATAATAAATATTAAAAAT
>JAHJFT010000040.1 GCA_018824325.1 Patescibacteria group bacterium | reverse complement strand
TAAATTAAGCATTTTTTGGTTGTACACGACTTGAATTCAGATTCCGATATTTAGCACTAAAAAATGGCTAATCTAAAACGTTTTTATTTTCGATTTTAATTTAACGCGACACTAGTGCCTCCCGGGTTTATTGCGGAATTCAAAAAGATTAAAAAGCAAGTCAATTGATTTTTGTACCTGGGGTAAAAAATCAGGCAAAATTTGTTGAAATTTGTCTAATAGCTCTTGGAGATGAGGCGACAGAATCTCAAAAGCCCTTTGCGCTGAAAGATGCAGGAACCGGTTATTTATTTCTTTAGCGACATCAATTTCGCCATTAAATAAACGTGCGTTTAACCCTTTTTGTAATGCGGGAATAAGGTCAAGAGAAATGTTTTTTTCTTGGGCAAAGTTGATAATTTCTTGGGCATCACCAGCATAGCCTCCGGATAAGCAGGCTTCTAATTCTTCTTGAAAGGCAGAGGCAATTTCCGGTTTTGTTAAATCAATGGTGATATTTTTTTCTTGGGCAAAGTTGATGATTTCTTGGGCGCCATCGATATATCCTTGGGATAAGCGGGATTCCAGTCCTTTCTGAAAGGTAGGGGCAAAGTCAAGGGAAATGTTTTTTTCTTGGGCAAAGTTGATGATTTTTTTTGGCGTCAGAAATATATCCTTGGGATAAGCGAAATTCCAATCTTTCTTCACAGACAGAAGCAATTTCCGGCTTGGTAAGATCAAGGGGAATATTTTTTTCTTGGGCAAAGTTGATGATTTCTTGGGCGCCATTGATATATTCTCGGAATAAGTGGAGCTCCAATCTTTTTTGAAAGGCAGAAGCAATTTCCGGTTTGGCAAAGTCAAGGGAAATGTTTTTTTCTTGGGCAAAGTTGATGATTTCTTGGGCTTCACCAGCATAGCCTCCGGATAAGCAGGCTTCTAAGCCTTTTTCGCAGGCAGGGACCAGGTCAAGGGAAATGTTTTTTTCTTGGGCAAAGTTGATAATTTTTTGGGCGGCATCGGCATAGCCTCCGGATAAGCAGGATTCTAATCCTTTCTGCAATCTCTCTTGTTCTGCTTTTTGTTCCGGACTTAAAGCTTTTGCCTCTGGTTCAGATTTTTTTGTTTCTTGTTTTTGCTCGGCTTTTGGGCCTTGCGGTTGGGGGGCCGGGCACACGCCGGGCTCATGTATGCCGCCGCATTTTGGACATTCAATGTTTTGTGGTTTTGGTTCTGGCATAAATTAAAATTTATAAATAATCATCCATGCCCTTCTCCTTTATCTTTTCAATAATTTTTTTAATATCTTCAACCCTGTCTTCCGGACATACCAGAAGCGCGTCCGTCGTGTCAATTATTATCATGTCGTCCAATCCGATTGTCGCGATAAGCTTTTTGTCCGACCCCATGATTAACGTGTCAGTCGTATCAAGGGACAGAACCTTGCCCCGTGTCACATTGCCGTCATTATCAACTTTTAGATATTTTTTTACTTTGTCCCACTTGCCCAAATCGCTCCACCCGATTTGATTGGAAACGCTCATCGCGATTTTATCAACCTTGCTCGTTAAAAGCGATTCAACTGTGCCCTTTTCCAAATTATTATATATTTCTGACGCTTGGGCATTTTCCGTGCCCAACTCAACAATCCTGCGGCAAGCCTTGAGCATTTCCGGATTATGCTTTTCCCATAATTTCAGCGCGTTGCCCAACTGCCATAAATACATGCCTGTGTGATAATAATAAACGCCTGAATCAATTAATTGTTTGCAAAATTCATAATTCGGCTTTTCCACCCAGTCGGCCACCTCAAAAATCGCCTCCTCGCCCCGCTTTTTCAAATTTTTTCCTTCTTTAAGATAGCTGTAGCCGGTATCAACCTCGGTCGGCATAACCGCCGGCGTCAGAATGTAATCCGGATTATCTTTTAAAAATTCTTCGGCCCGGGTCAAGAGAGAACAAAAGGCCTGGGCGTCGGAAATAAAATCATCCGACGGCAAAGTGGCGATGATTTCGTCCTTGGGAAACTTTTTTTCCAAAAAAGCGCACTCCAAGCATATGGCCGGACCCGTGTTTCGGCTGGCCGGCTCCAAAATCAGCTGTTCCTCGCTTATCTCGGGCACGACGCTTAAAATCTTATCCCGACAATCAAATCTTGAAGAAATGAACAAATCTCCCTTCACGCGAGCCATGGGCGATACTCGCTCCACTGTCTCTTGAAGAAGAGATTTTTCATTTAACAACTTTAAAAATTGTTTAGGCTGGCTCTTTCGGCTCATTGGCCAAAGCCTTTTTCCTAGTCCCCCAGCGCGTATGACTATCTTCATAAATAAAACTAATCTTTATAAGTATTATAAGCAAATGCTAACAAACTAAGCCTCGCCGTAGCCTCGCCGTAACGAAGTGAAGGCGGGGCGAAGGCGGGCCTCCGGCTCTTATAACGATTTTCATAATTTACTTTTTCTCTCCGGGCCTCGGGCCTGTAGGGCCGGAGGCTTTTTTAATAAAAAAACCAACGGCGTTATCCATTTAACCGAAGCATAAGCCATGCAAACACCGATTAAAGCGCCGACCAGCACATCCAACGGATAATGAATCCCCACGTAAATTCTTGACAAGCCGACCACGCCCGCCAAAACAAGAAGAACCGTGCCAAACTTTCTGTGCGTTAGAAAAACCGCCATTGCCAAAGCGAAAGCCATGGTCGTGTGCTCTGATGGAAAAGAGTCGGCCAGCCAAGCTTGGCCGTAAATATTTTCACCCAAACCCAGCTCATAGGGCCGCGGCCTTTGGACAAAAAGAGAAATGATAAAATTAGTAAAAAGACCGAGCCCCACCGCCAAAATCGCGTTACCCACAACCATTAAATTAAGATACTTTTGAGCCTTGTTTTTGTAGATAAAAATATAGCGTAAAAGCGAAGCCGCGATAACCACGATTAAATAACGCGCGCCAAAAACCGCCATCCAGTCCGCCACATTACTCTGCCCTGCCAAATCATTTATTTTTTTAAACAATAAATAATCCAATTTCATGTTACTTCCAAAAAAATTATAAAACAATTTTTTATTTAATATTATTTTGACAGCCCGGACAATGCCGAATGCCGCGACCGCGCCACTAGGGGGGGGCTCCAGCCTGAGGCTGGAGCCTCTTGCATAAAAAAGATCACCCGTCCGGGAGCTACTGGTTGTACCAGAAGCCTTTATGCATTCATTAGATTGGCAAGATGGCTCCAGGCCTGCCTGCGGCAAAGCATGGAGCCCCCGAAGGCGTTATTAATAAAAAGAGTCGTTCAGTTTTATGATGCTTGAATCAGTTAAAATATGATTTCGCGCAGAAGAATAAAGCCAATCTTCCGGCTTTTCAACGTAGCCCGCCTTAACCGGGTTGTTATGGATATAATTTACTTGTTTTAAATAAAATTCTTCGCTAACAATTACTTGAGGATAATTTTCTCTTTGCCACACTTGCATCTCATTGCCCTTTTTTCCTTGGAAACTATGTTTGATTAGCCTCAAAATATATTTCCGATTATCTCTTTCTAAAAGTTTTAATATTTCTTTGGTTGTATTTCTTTTAAAATCCCTAATAATATTTGATAATACTTCTGGCTCCTTTGCCGCGCCGATTATATGCAGATGATTTGTCATGATTACATATTCATACAACGATAGACCTTTATTCTTTCTACAAAACTCCAAACTTTCAGCAATAGCTTTAAAATATTCAGCCTTGGTAAATATATTAATCCACTCGATGACGGTTAGCGTTAGAAAATGCGGTTCATTTTCATTAATTTTTGCTATTCTTAAAGTCGGCATAGTTAGGAATCTATATTTTGACGCTCCGCATGGTAATAGGTCCGGTGCCCCGAACTCTCATGGGGGGGCTCCTGGTTGTACCATGAGCCACGTTGCCCATTTATCAAAGCTCTACGAAATATGCATACCGGCTCCAGGCTAAGCCTGGAGCCCCCGGATATTTCCACATCTCACCCCCGGATGGTCGGCATAGTTAAAAATCACTATTTCTGGCAGCCCGGACAATACCTTGTCCCCCGCCCGGCGAGCTTTGTTACTTTTATTATTGTGCCGCATCGTTGGCATTTTTTGCCTTCCCGTCCGTAAACCTTAAGCTCTGCAACATAACCGCCCTGCTTGCCAAAAAAATTAACATAAACATCCGAAGACGTGCCCTGCTGGCGCACCGCTTCACTCAGAATTCTTTTTATCCCCTGGTAAAGTTTTTTAATCTCCTTGTCTTCCAAAGTTTTAACCACGCGCATCGGCCTGATGCCCGCGTAAAAACATGCTTCTTGCGCGTAAATATTGCCAATCCCGGCAATAAATTTTTGGTCCATAAGCAGGGGCTTGATTTTAGAATTGGGCCGGCGCGCGAGCATTTTCTTAAAAACCCGACTTGTGAATGATTTTTTTAAAGGTTCGGGACCGAAATTTTGTTTTTTAAAATATGCGTCAAGTCCTTTTTTGTCCAAAAATCTCACCCAAGCAAACCTTCGCGAATCATCAAAAAATATTTTATTATTGCCCGCCAGGTCAAAAACAACCCGGGTTTTTTTGCGCGGCACGGCCATATCCTTGGTCCATAAAATCCGGCCGTTTAATTTAAGGTGAAAAATCAAAAATTTTTTTGATGAAAGCCCCCAAATAATCACCTTGGCCCGGCGTTTTATATCTTTAATTATCTTTCCGCGGACCCGGTTCTCAAAATCTTTAACCCGCAAATTTACCGCCTTGGCATCCAGAACTTTGACGCGAGAAATTTTTTTTCCCCGCGCCCGGCTTTTCAACTGACGAACAATTGTCTCCACCTCCGGAAGTTCGGGCATATTATTAGCTTGTAGATAGTAGATAGTAAAAACAAAGAACGCTTACAAGCTACAACCTACGACCTACAACCTAAATAAGGGGCCTTCCGGTCATTTCCGGCGGAATGGCCAAGTGCATCGCCTCAAGAATGGTCGGCGCCACGTCAGCCAACATTCCCGAAGCCGGCGCCAGACTCAAGTCTCCGCCCGGTATTTCACCGGCTGGCGAAGCCAAACCCTCAAATTTTTTGCCCACGACTATAAAGGGCACTGGGTCGGTTGAATGCTGCTTATCCATCTCTCCGGTCTGCAAATTCAGCATCATCTCGGCATTGCCGTGGTCCGCGGTGATAAACACGGCTCCGTCGCGCGCCAAAACCGTTGAAACGATCTTGCCTAAATTTTTGTCAGCCGCTTCACACGCGCGAACGCCGGCCTCAAAATTGCCCGTGTGCCCGACCATGTCGGCATTGGCGAAATTCAACACAATAAAATCATATTTATCCTGACCTATTTCTTTTATCACGCGGCTGGTTATTTCCGGCGCCGACATTTCCGGTTTCTGGTCATAAGATGCCACGCGCGGCGACGGAATTATCACCCGGTCTTCGCCCGGAAACGGCTCCTCGCGCGTGCCGTTCAAAAAGAAAGTGACGTGCGCGTATTTCTCGGTCTCGGCAATATGCAGCTGGGTGAGCCCTGCATCGGAAATAACCCGTCCCAAACAGGTTTCCACCGGCTCGGGCGGAAAAGCCACTTCCACAGGTAAATTTTTTTCATACTCGGTCATGGTCACCATCAAAAAATTATCAAGGCGCTCTCTTTCAAATTTGGCAAAACCGGGCAGGGTCAACGCCTTGGTCAGCTGCCGCGCGCGGTCGGCGCGAAAGTCAAAAAATATGGCCGCGTCGCCCGAACATATGGTACCCACCGGCTTGCCGCGCTTGGTCATCGCCGCTGGAACAAATTCTTCATCATATACTTTTTTGGCGTAGCTCTCTTCAATCGCGCGCGCCGGATCATTGAACGTCTGCTCGCTTTTTCCCAAAACCATTGCCTCATAAGCCTGGCGCGTCCGGTCCCAGCGGTTATCGCGGTCCATGGCGTAATATCGGCCCGACAAGGTGGCGATGGCGCCGATTTTTTTTTGCTTAATCTGCCCCTGCAATTCGCGCACAAAACCAAGCCCGCTGTTAAAATCCGTGTCGCGGCCGTCCAAAAACACGTGAATCAAAACATTGGAAACCTTGTTTTTCTTGGCCAAATCCAAAAGCGCGTACAAATGTTCCTGGTGACTGTGCACGCCGCCCGGACTAACCAACCCCATGAGATGGAGCGCGGACTTATTCTTTTTCACGTGTTCAAACGCTTTGCCAAAAGCCGGATTTGCGAAAAATGTTCTGTCCTCAATCGTCTTATTGATTCTCGGCAAGCTCTGATAAAAAACACGGCCCGCCCCGATTGTCAGATGGCCCACTTCGGAATTTCCCATCTCGCCCCAGGAAAGCCCAACCGCTTCGCCCGAAGCCTTGAGTGTCATCACCGGGTATGAACGAATTAAATTATCCATCACCGGCGTTTTGGCCCGCGTTATCGCGTTGCCCGCGTGGTCCGGAGCCGCGCCCCAGCCGTCCAAAATGGCCAGCAACACCGGTTTTGGTCTTGTGTTAGACATAGTAAAACATAAAAACTTAAAAACCTAAAAATAAAAAAATAAAATGACCATTAAAATAAGGGCTCGGCCATGTCTTGATGCCTTGGAATGCCCATAATTTTGAGAACGGTCGGCGCGATGTTGGCCAGGGCTCCCGGTTTCAATTTTTTGGATTTGAGTTCGCCATTGTCCACCAAAATAAACGGCACCGGATTCTTGGAATGTTCGGTAATGATTTCTCCGGTCTCAACATTAACCATCTCGTCAATATTGCCGTGGTCGGCCGTGACGATAATCGTACTATCCCGCTCAAGCGCTGCTTTGACAATCTGATGAACGCATTTGTCAATCACTTCCACTGTTTTCACGGCCGCTTGAAAATTGCCCGTGTGGCCAATCATGTCCGGCGCCGCGAAATTGATGGCCATGAAATCATATTTTTTGCTCTTTATTGCGTCCACCGCCCGATTGGCTATTTTAAAACTGGACATTTCCGGCGCCATATCATATCTTGGCACATCGGGCGAAGCAATGCGAACCCGCTCCTCGCCCGGCACAACCTCGGCATAACCCCCGTTCAAAAAATAAGTAATGTGCGCGAACTTCTCGCTCTCGGCCATGTGCAGCTGTCGAAGGCCTTTTTGGCTAATCAGCTCAACAAGCCCATTCTTGACCTCACGTCCGGGAAAAGCCGTAAGAATATGCGGCAAATCCGGACCAAAGTCAGTCATCGCCACAAACCTGGTATTTTTTGGCGCGCACTGCCGACAGAACGTCCCGTGATTCTGTTTCTCAAAATTGGGCTGAACAAAAGACTTGGTCAGCTGCCTGGCGCGGTCCGACCTTAAATTAAAGAAAAAAACCGCGTCATTATCCTGGATCGAGGCCACCAAATCCCCGCCGTTGTTGCGGATCAATGTTGGAATAATAAATTCATCGCTTTCCCCGCGGTTGTACGCCCAAAGAATGGCCGACTTGGCGTCCGGCGCCACCACGCCGCGGCCGCAAGCGATCGCGCCGTAAGCCAGCGCGGTGCGGCGCCAAACTTTGTTTCTATCCATGGCGTAAAATCTGCCCATGACTGAGGCAATCTTTTCATGGCCCGTAAAATGCTCCTCAAGCTTTGATAAAAGTTTAATGGCCGCGAATCTTGACGAATCCCGGCCGTCCGTAAAAAGATGAATAAAAACTCTTTCAATATTTTGCTGTCTTGCCAATTTTAAAAGCGCGTAAACATGACCCGGGCTGGCGTGACCACTGTCCCCGTTGGAAAGCATGCCCATGAGATGCAGCCTTTTATTGTATTTATTAATATGCTTGATCGCTTCTTTGAACGCGGTATTTTTAAAAAACGTGCCATCCTTAATGCTTTCGGAAATATATGAAACATCCTGCTTCACAATCTTGCCCGCCCCGATGTTCAAATGCCCGGCCTCTGAATTACCCTCCTGGCCGTTAGGCAAGCCGGCGTATTTTCCGCACGCCCCAAGCCGGGTATTGGGATACTTTTTATAAAGACCGTCAATAAACGGAGTGCGGCCGGCCGCGATGGCGTTGCCGTGCATGTTGCGCGGCCCCAATCCCCAACCGTCCAAAATAACAAGAACCACCGGTTTTCCCTTTTTCCTGGCTGGCTTTATTTTGGGCTTTTTTTGTCTCTTTTTAGGCATAAAAATATTATTATATTATAGCAATATTTAGCTAAAAAAACAAGAAAATCCGTTGACAAAACCCTCTTATTTTACTATAGTTTAGTTAATAATCTTAATATTTACTTAAAAATATGCCGGAAAAATTTACGCCCGAACAATTCACACAAACCCAAGCCGAAAAGGCCGAATCCTCAAAGCAGGAATTTGGAGATTCAATTTCTCAAATGCCAGCCCATGAAATAGACAGTCAGATTGAACAAATTGAAAATCGCTACCGCGAGATTGATAAAATCGCGGGCAAGGTTGATGTTTTAGAAAAAGAATACGGTATTAACGCTTCCCAAAAAATGGAGCAGGAAATAAACCAGCTTGAACAAAAAAAATTCATGCTTCTCAAAGAACGCCCCTGCGGCGTGGCTCGTCAAAGAGTCAGCGAGATTGAAGAGCAATTTAGAGAAATTGATAAAATTGCTTCCGATCCAGCGGCCATGGAAAAAAAGTACGGCCCAAACGCCACGGAAAAACTTGAGCAGGAACGCTCTTACCTTGAAGAACTTCGCCGCGAATGGCAAATTATCGGGCAAGAATTAAAAAATCCCCAAGTCCTGGAAAAAACGCCTGTCCAAGAACCCGAATTCAAGGCCTTGCCCTCCATTGAAATTACTTTTCAAGAACACGGAAAAACCGCGCCCAAACAAATGCCACGCGTGGCGCGAGAAATTCATCAGTGGAAAGCCATGGTGTCCGAAGCCGTTCTTGAACAAGATGAAATGGAAAAAACTAAAAAAAGCAAACAATATAAAGAACTGCTCAAGCAATTTGAAGAATTGGGTCAAGATACAAACAATCTTCCCCTTAGTGTTGACTTAAGCGGCCATTTTGCCGAGTTTATGAATAAATTAAGCCGTGTGGGAAAAGCCGACTCTGCGGAAGAACATGCCGGTCAACAGCTTTATGCCGACATTATGCAAGAAAATGTCAGATGGCCCATACGAGACTGGGAATGGCAAACCGACCTTAAGAAAAAAACCAAATACTTTGACAAAATGCTTTTAAGCGACCTGACCGGTGAAATAAAAATAACCAAAACTCATCTTAAAAATATTGAACAGGAAATTAAAAAACTTGACTCTGAAGATAATTTTCGTGCGCCCCAAGACAAAGTGGAAAACCTTGCCAAACAACACAATCTAGAGGTCACGCAAAAAATCAATCAAGAATATATAGAAGCTATTGAGCAACATCTGAAAACATTGGACAAAAAAGCGCTGCAACGGACGCGGCGCATCAGCCAGGGGGCCAAAGTAAAAATACTCCACGCGGAAAGATTATTCCAACTTGACGCCAAACTAGCCCACTTCCCCAAAATCGGCGTGCCGCAAGAAGAAAAACGGGCGGCGTAGGGGGTTTTGTGTATTGAAGCAAAAAAAATCCTTTATTTTCTGATATTCTGATATAATGAACGTAAGTATGAAATATAAGCCTTATTACAAATATAACAATTTCTCCTTATATCGTGGCGATTGCCTTGATATTTTAGCCGAAATCCCAGAAAATTCGGTTGATATGATTTTTGCTGATCCGCCCTACCTGCTCTCAAACGGCGGTTTTACTTGCCATGCCGGCCAGATAGTTAGTGTAAATAAAGGCCAGTGGGATGTTAGCAACGGACTAAAAAAAGATTTTGAATTTCATTTGAATTGGATTAAAGCATGCGGGCGTGTTTTAAAGCCTGGCGGCACGATTTGGGTTAGCGGAACCTATCATTCTATCTATCAGTGCGGTTTTGCGTTACAGGCTAGTAAATTTCATATTCTAAACGACATAGCTTGGCTTAAGCCGAATGCTTCGCCAAACTTGTCTTGCCGATTTTTTACTGCAAGCCACGAAACCTTAATCTGGGCGCGCAAAGACAAGAAGGGAAAACACAAATTCAATTACAAGGCTATGAAAGACGGCAACTGGCCCGAAGACTTCATTAAAAAACCCGGTTTGCAAATGAGGAGCGTTTGGGCCATACGCCCGCCCAAAAAGGTGGAAAAGACTCATGGCAAACATCCAACGCAAAAACCAATAGATTTGCTAAATCGAATCGTTTTAGCTAGTACGGATAAAAACGACTTAGTTATCGACCCATTCACCGGCTCCTCAACGACTGGGCTGGCCGCACACATTAACGGACGCAAGTTTATTGGCATTGATTTAGAGAAAAAATACCTTGATTTATCTATCAAACGTTATAACGATTTTCAAAAAGACATATTTTAAAAAATTTATGAAAATTATTACTCGCGCGGGCGCAATAAAAAATTTGGAAAAAGCCATCGGCAAAAATTTGCGTAAACTAGCCAAGCAATATGGCATCACAACCTACGAGACTGGAAAACAAAATAAAGGATGGAAGGGTCTTGTACTAGAACGTATTGCCGGGCTCTTGCCTAATGTCTCAAAGGCTCCGAATGGCTTATCTTGGGAATTAAAATCTGTAAGTTTTCATGAAGTAAAGGGTAAATTAGTGCCTAAAGAAACGATGGCTATCACAATGATTAACCCGGAGGAGTTAAAGAAACATTCTTTTTTTGAAAGTCACTGCTGGACAAAATTAAAAGCAATGATTTTTTGTGCTATCGCCTGGCACGGTAAAAATGCCGATGACGCAGAATTAATAAAAGTGACCAGCCTAGATTTTTCAGAAACAGATGAATTAATACAGGAAATAAAGATGGATTATGATTTTATACGCAACAAATTAATTATTAAGGGCTTCAAAAAATTAACGGGTAAAGATGGTAAGTGGATACAGGCAAGGACAAAAGGTGCTGGACATGGATCGACCAGCCGTGCTTTCTACGCCCGTACTTCGTTAGTTAAAAAAATTTTTGAAACAGTTAAATAACAAATAATATTTTTTAAAAAATATGTCCTCAAAAATCCAACAAACCCAAAAAAATCCTACAAAGAGATCCTCAGTTCAACAGTATCTTTTCATATACCTACGTTTCAACGTGCATATAATTGGAAACCGAAACAAATAGCGCAACTATGGGATAGTATCATTGAAAATGATAGACAATACTACGTAGGAAATATTGTTGTTGTACAACATTCGACTGAAGACATTCGCGCCGGCTATTTGATAATAGATGGCCAGCAGAGATTGACCACTTTGTCACTCTTCCTTATCGCAATCAGAAATTATATTTCTAAAGATAAAGAAAAGGAAAAGAAAAAACAGCAACTACAAAAACATAAAGAAATGACCAAAGAACTAGAATCATCATTGATTTTTAACACATCATTTTCTGATGAAAATGCAATAAAACTGTCATTTTCAAAAAAGAATTTATCTGAAATATACAAAAAACTGGTAAATGACAACTCGAAACCCGATGATAAAAAATTAGACGAAGCCCAGAAGAAATTTACAAAAAATCTTTTTTATATTACCCAACTCTTACGTGAATATATAAAAGAAAGGTGCAATGAAGGTAAATCAGTAAAAACGGCAATTCAGGAGCTAGTCAGCAGAATATTAGAATTAGAATTTATAATTATTGAATGCCGCAATGAAAGTGACGTATATCAAATTTTCGAAGGTTTAAATTCTACGGGGCTAGAACTTTCTGTTGTCGACCTAGTGAAAAACACCGTTTTTAAAAGAATAAAG
>JAHJFT010000118.1 GCA_018824325.1 Patescibacteria group bacterium | reverse complement strand
TCTTGCCCATAGGTTCCAGCAGGTTGCTTGTTATCCCTGCGTGAATCGTCATAAAGTCCACGCCGTCTTTAGCTTGGCGCTCAATCACCTCGAGCATCGACTCCAAATCCATGTCGAATTTCTTCTCGAAAAACGCCTGATAAACCGGGACAGTACCCAAAGGCACGGACACTTCAGATAGAATCTTTTTGCGGACAGAATCCACGTCTCCGCCAATGCTCAAATCCATGACGGCGTCAGCGCCCGCGGAAACCGCGGCACGCGCCTTAGTAAGTTCAAGCTCTACATCGCATTTATCCGGGGAAGTGCCGACATTGGCATTCACCTTAGTCGAAACACCCTTACCAACCAAGACGGGAGCAATATCTCGCCGAGCATTCTTCACTAATACAAGATGTCCAGCACCCAAAAGCCGCTTAGCCTTCGACTCGGACAAACCTTCCTCTCCAGCAACCTCGCCTAGCATTTTAAAACAACAGAGTTTTAATATTAACTCCGCCATTAAAATAAACTCAGATTGCCCGCGTGGGGGAACGGCTCGCTCCGTTCACGCGCGGGGCGTATTCGCTTCAACGCGAATACACCATAAAATGCCCGCGTGGGGTAGCTTGGATATCCTACGAGGTTGCGGACCTTGTGACCGGCGTTCGAATCGCCGCGCGGGCGATTTTTATTTTGGGAACCAGTGCCTTGTCTTGTTCGCTATTGACACGAGAAATAGCATTATTGGGACTTCTATTAGTACTCCGACGACGGTTGCTAGTGCGGCGCCGGATGATAAGCCGAAAAGGGAGATTGCTACTGCTACTGCGAGCTCGAAGAAGTTGCTTGCCCCGATCATGGCTGCTGGCGCCGCGATGTTATGGGGAAGCCTCCACAGTTTCGCCCAAGAGTATGCGAGCGTGAAAATGAATAATGTCTGTATTGCAAGCGGAATTCCGATGAGTATTATGTGAAGCGGGTTTTCGAGTATTATTTCGCCTTGGAATGAGAACAGTATTACAAGCGTTAGAAGAAGGCCGCTGATTGTTACTTTTTTGAGGTTTTTCACAAATTTTTCTTCGAACCAGTCCTTGCCTCGTTTACTCACAAGGATTTCCCGAGACACGTATCCTGCAGTTAAGGGAATCACAATATACAGAATGACAGAGAAGAGTATCGTGTCATAGGGTACAGAAATTTCTGTCAAACCCAAGAGAAACATGACTATGGGCGCGTAAGCGAAAACAAGTATTAAGTCATTTACTGAAACCTGCACGAGAGTGTAATTCGCATCTCCGCGCGTGAGATAACTCCAGACAAACACCATGGCCGTGCAAGGGGCGGCGCCTAAAAGTATGGCTCCTGCGAGGTATTCTTCGGCTAGCGCAGGTGCAATAAGTCCTGCAAAGATTACCTTGAAAAAAATGTATGCGAACGCGAACATGGTGAACGGCTTTATAATCCAGTTGACTGTTAATGTGAGAGCCAAACCCTCTGGTTTATTCCACACGTTCAAGACGTTTTTGAAGTCGATTTGAACCATCATCGGGTAAATCATAAGCCAAATCAGTACTGCAACAGGGATTGAAACTTGCGCGTACTCAAAACGAGAAAGCCAACCTGGAAAAGATGGTGCAAGCTCGCCTATTGCGATTCCCGTGATGATGCAGGCTAACACCCATAATGTCAGGTATCTCTCAAAGAAGCCTAGTTTTTTATCTTTTTCGCTCATCCCTTAGAGAACATGTAATCTAAATTAAAAAAAAACAATCGATGCTCCTTTCAGGGTTTTCCATATCTCAGCGCGGGCATTGAACAATCAGTTCAAATAAAGGGCAAGACCACAAGACCCTGATTTTCAAGCAGGTTCAAATCCCTTCCAGGGCTTGCGGAAAGCCTATTTTTTCCCGTATATTGGGAGTCCAGCATCTTGGTAGTGTTTCGGCCAGGCCTTCATCTCATCCAGTAAAAGCTCGACGGTATCGTCTTCCCCGCAAGCTTTCGAGCAGTCTGTGAGGTGTTTTACTGCTTGAGGGTAGTCTCCATTCCGAAGGCAGGAAAGCCCTTCTGACAAGGATATTGGGCTGGGCTTCCCAGAAGCTTCCTCTACTCGGGGTTGTATGTCCCAGATATATCCTGCGAACTGGCTTGCCAGCTTGTCATACCGTGCGTCTTCAACTGACGCTGCAGTCTTCTGGTAGATGAGGGCTCGTCCATAGCCGAACTCTAAGCCTGCTTCCTCGCACTTTGTCATCCGGGTACTGGTTGATACATGCTTGTATGCCTTCCTCTCATCTCCCAGAGCAGTTACTGGAAAAGGTAGTATGCCGCTGCTTCTAGGCTCGGTTCCGGCCCCGTTCATCAAGACGAAACCACCCTTTCTAACTAGCTTGCTTAAGGCTCGCCGATAAGAGAATGCTAATACTTCAAGCCCTGGATCGAATGCCTTCTCGACAAACAAGTCGACTCCCGAAAAAAGGGCGAAATCCGAATCCTGTGAAAGTGTAGGCTCTGCTTTCATATTCGAAAGGTGCGTACTGAATGTTTTCGGGTGGCTTTGCTGCAGATGCGGGATATTACAGAAGAATAACACCCTATCCTTCATCACTCCCTCGCCTGGGTGCGCCCAGCCGAAGCGAAGCTTCCAGACGGGGTGCTCGCCGACGTCATCCAATTCTGTTGCCGGGTCAAACTTGATTTTTTTGTGCGTGGTGACGGTCGCGACCCTGCTGTATTCCACTTCATTCACGCCCAGGGAGAAAAGTTCAAGGAGTAATGGCTCAAGGATTTTCCCCCGGAATGCCGGATTTGGAGTCGGCCTGTCCGAGAACATAATCTGCCTCGGACGCCTCCCAGCCACAGTCCTCGTCCTATTCCACGAACCCGGATTCCAAGACTTATCTTCAATGTATCCGGCTATTGCTTCCTGATCAGTTACAGGTCGGAGAGTGTCGTCGCTGTAAAATCCTTTTTCAGGCTGCCACTCAATTTCGTTCTCGTCGAAAAAGTACCCGCAAGTCATGTTCCCGGACAACAGGAGGGATGTAGCATCCGATGCGACCCCGATGCTTGCCCCTGAAATAGCATCGTCTCCCGGATTAACAACACACCTTATGGCGTCTAAGTACTCTACTCTCTGCGGCGTCAGTATGTTCCTCCTGAACAAGCCGATGCCGTCGGTTATGTGAGCAAGTCTGGTGTCATCCACGCTAAAACGCTGAACCTCAGCGGTTTGAGGCAATTCACCCTCTTTTACGCGTTCTCTTATCCGCTGCATAATCTATGACTATAAAACCACTTTGATAGTATTATTCCCGATTTAATGGGAAAAAAACAAGGGGGATACGTCTCAAGTTGCAGAATAGTTCCATAAGGTTATGTCGAATAGTCGCCCCCGGCGCACCCACTTTTTTTTGCAAAGTATCCTGCACGTTTTTGTCAAGGGCTTCCACAGGTTTTCAGTCTATCGTTTTCTTGTTTTTTTATATTCGACCCTGAAATATGGTATTACATGTTTTGTTTTTAGTTTTCCGGAATATTTTTTTGGGAGGTGTCTTCTATGGTTGACGACAAAAAAACAGGAAAGAACGCGAAAAAATCCGTTGCAAAGAAGCCGAAGTTCAAAGACTTGAGTGATTACTCCCTCGAGGAACCGCCAGAAAACGTTGACGAGGAATATTACTCCGATCAATTCGGCGGTGACTACGGCGGCTCCAGCGA
>JAHJFT010000039.1 GCA_018824325.1 Patescibacteria group bacterium | reverse complement strand
TATGAAAATTAAGCTCACCGTACTGATTTCATTGGCCTTGATTTTTACCGCGGCCACGGCCGCGTTGGCCGCCTCGTACGAGGAATTGCCAAAGGTCATCAAAGTTGACGGCGTCATCGGCGCGGATGACGAAATTTTATGCACCGCCGTGATCGTTGACCATTCCACGGTTTATGAATTTACCGAGTTTGAAACAAACTATACTTTAAAAGTGCTGGACTCGGGCGGCAAGGCGGTCGGCAGTTACGATTTTCCAATTTTCAAAGAAACGGACGCGGAGTTCACACCCTTTTATTTTAATGTGCCGTTTGACGACAAGGCCGTGGCCGTGGCGATTTTTGACCCGTCGGGCCAGGAAAAGTGCCGCGTCACGCGCTCGGCCAATGCTCCGGAAATCAACATCACTTATCCCAAAGCCGGCAATTGGCAGACGATTGATAAAATTGAGTGGGAAATGTCGGACAAGGACGCTGATGATTGGCTTTTGGTTGATGTGTATTTAGCCGACAATGAGGGTGTGGGCTGGACATTGGTGGGCAAAGAGGTTGAGGAATCTTCCGTCGAATTCGTTGAACCCATGGCCGCGACTCGCCTTAAACTAGTGGTGAACGACGGATTTAATTATTCCGAAGCCGTGGTTGAAAGCACGAGCGCCCAGGGTGGGGTTTATGAGAATTTGGATTTTGACGACGCCTTGACTGTCCGCAAGGTGGATGAAGAGGATTATCTTAAAGCCACGGATTTGCCGCACAATCCGCAATTTACCAAAGACTGGTCGTCCGACGGCGCCAAGAAAAAATGGAATTTGGCCTGGCTCTGGTGGGCAATCCCGAGTCTGCTTCTTCTCGCCGCCATTTGGATAATAAAACAGATAAATAAAAAGCTTAAAATTATTTTGACCATAGTTGTCTTGTTTATCGCTGCCGGGTCATATCTTCTTGTCAATTTTTGGCCTTGGGATGGCGACGCCAAGTCCGAGCCGCCGGCTCAAGACCAAACCGGCGATGGAAAAGATGCGGTCGACGATGGCGGCCAAGACGGAGACGCGAACGGTCAAGACGACGGGGACGACCAGGGCGACGAAGGCGATTCCAGTCTGGGCAAGCTTTACCGAGATTACATTCAAGCTTACAACGAATATGTTGACCTTTTGATTCAGGGATTGGGCGAGACTGAAGAAGGCCGCACCGCCGAAGAGAAGAGCGATCAAGCCAAGGAAAAATACGAACAAGCCAAGAGCGAGGAAGACGGCGGCACAACGCCACCGGACGACCAAATGCCGGTTGGCGAGATTGAAATATCCAAAGTCACCGCCTCCAGCTCTTTGCCGGCGGCGGAGGGGTATTTGTACGAGCCGTCCATGACCATCGACGGAAACGCATATACCGCGTGGGTTGAGGCGGCCGACGACGACGGAGTCGGCCAATGGATTAAATATTCTCTTGTCAGTCCGGCGTTGGTAAGCGCCATAAAAATATTTCCCGGCTATGCCAGTTCAGAGAGCGTTTATTTTAAAAACAATCGCATGAAAAAAGTTGCCATTGAATTTTCCGACGGCCAAACCCAAGAATTTGAACTCATGGACGCTTTTGAGATGCAGACCATTCAGTTGTCCGGCGCCGTCAGTACCGACTATGTAAAAATCACCATCTTGGAAACTTGGCCGGGCACGGATTTTGATGATACCTGCATTGCCGAAATAGAGTTTGAATAATGGTATTGCTAGCAATGTTATAAAACTAAACAAAAAGACATTATGAGTAAAAAAATTATTATTATCATTGTCATTATTGTGGTTTTGGCCATTCTTTCGGTGGCCGCGCCCGTGGCGTGGTATTATTGGCAGAGTAATTTTCCGTCGCCCGGCGTGCCCGATGATTTGAGCGATATGGTTCCGCCCGACGAGGGTGATGATGAAACACCCACGCCGCCGGTGCCAAGCGATAAAACCCTTGACCAGAATGAGCCAACCGCGGAACAGACCGCGTATGCCAATACCAAATATGATTATTCGTTAAAATTTCCCAGTGCATGGACCATTAATTGTTTTGGCGAAGCCGAAGAAGAGGCCAATGTTATTTGGATTGTGTCCGATGAGCAGGATTTGGAAATGGCCGACGGCGGCCTGCCGCGCGGTTCTCGGATGGAAGTCATTGTCCAGGAGTTGAGCGAGTTGAAAGAAGGGGACCCGAGTTTTCCGGACATGGTCACGGTTTATGATTGGCTGGAGTGGCAGCGCACCTATCAGGCCGGTTTTGACAGCGAAAGCATGGGCGAGCCCAAAGACGAGAACGTGACCGTGGGCGGTATCCGGGCGGTCAAGACATATTTTGAAGAGCCGCTATATGAAGACATGGCCAAGACCATTGTTGTCACCCTGCTTGACCCGGTGAACGAGCGCGTCTTCCAAATCCAATATCTTGGCATTGAGTCGGCCTTTTCCGAAAATGAATCCGTGTTTGACCAATTTTTGGAAAGCTTTAGTTTTGGTTTCTAACCGAAAATATAAAATTCAGATATTTTAAAAAATCCCCGGCCGCGAGGGGATTTTTTTTGTGGCGATTCAGCGCGGCCGCACAAAAACAAGCTCATCCCTTATAAAGTTCAGGAAAAATCGGCGGTAGAACTTTTTGATTTTTCGTTTTGAAATCCAGCACTTTATATTAAAGTGAACGCGCGGTATAGTTGAGTAGCTCATATTTTTATTTAATAATTAATTTTTAAGGTTTGATTTATACGCACAATTTGTTAGAATATAAAAGCCGTCTTTTGGGGCGGTAAAACACCGTTCGTCTTCTTTGCCGGGGACGCGGTGTTTTTTTGTGTTTATGGGTGATGTCGGAGGATTAGGGGCGATGAAGGGTGATGAAGCATAAAATTTTTTCCTCATCACCCTTCTCCACCAGGGGTAGGTATTTTATGATTTGAGATTTTGCGCCAGAGGCGCATCCGCCTCCGGCGGAGATATTTGAGATTATATTGTCTGAAACCTCCTCACCACGGCCCTAACCACTCCTTGGACAATTAAATCTTTCACGTAAATCGGCTTCATGGAAGAATTGGCCGGCTCAAGTTTGATGCGATTTGTTTCGCGGTAAAATCTTTTTAGCGTGGCGTAGGTATTGTCCAGCAGCGCGACAATGATGTCGCCGTTTTTGGGTGAAGGGTTTCTTTCCACAATCACGTAATCGCCGCTAAGAATGCCATCCTCAATCATGGATTCGCCTTTGACCTGGAGGATGTAAGAGTTGGCCCCGTCCACCACCAGGTCGGCGGGTACGGCCATGGTTTCGCGTTCTTCCACCGCTTCAATGGGCTGGCCCGCGGCAATCAAGCCGGCCAGCGGCAGTTCAAGCGAACGTGCGAGATTCATGACCTTTTTAGCCGGCGTCAGTCCGCGTATCTCGTCCGGGCTTATTTTAATAAAGCCCTTGTCTTTAAGATTTTGCAGATGCTCATGCGCCGTGGCCGGCGAAGAAAATCCGAATTTTTGGGCCACCTCGCGCACCGTGGGGGACAGGCCGTTGTCTTTTATGTAATTAATAACAAAGTCCAGAACCGCCTTTTGTTTTTTCGTGAGACATGTTGATTTTGGAGACATGGGTTTAGCTGGTTAGCTTATTAGCTTCTTAGCTTTTTAGAGTCAAGCCTTGGCAGAACTCTAATAAGCTAAGAAGCTAAAAACCTAATAAGCCCAGTAGGATGTAGGTCGATGTAAGGTGTAGAGTTATAAAGTTATCCACAGTAAACATATGCGTGTATATTATATCCCGAACAGAAACCGAACACAATAATCTTGTCAACCCTCGGGCCCAACGCGTGAAAATTCAAGGTATTAGAGTTAATTAAAGTTTCGTGTTGGTAAAAATGGTGTTTCTCTTCTAAATTTAGCTATAATCTGGAAAACTAATGGTTATATGACCATTAGTAGACCAAGAAAGCACTGCTGAAAGAATTATTTCGTTGTCACAGAGGGC
>JAHJFT010000125.1 GCA_018824325.1 Patescibacteria group bacterium | reverse complement strand
GTCGGCGGCTTCATATGGACTGTTGGGCCAGTCTGCGTCTGACTCCACCCGTATTTTGGCGTGTTGTCGCCGTCTCCCGCGTATATCCTATAATACAACGTATCGCCTTCGTAGACTTCGCTCACGTTCAGCAAGCCAGTGTATAATGTGCCGTCTCCGCTAAGCTTTACTACTCCGTCGAAGTTTCCGGCATCCACCAGGTTTTCACCCCAACTGTAATACGCAAGCGGGTAATACTCGCTGTCCAAGACTCCTTTTGCGTCCGTTAAATCAGCCGCGAATTCATAGAATTCTCCCGGCTTAATGGGGCCCGAACTGGATGCAACGTTTATCTGCGGCGGCGCGGAATCATCATCCAGTATCAAGCCCCCGTCATAAGCCTCAATTGGGCTCCACCATCCTCTCCCGTCTCCCTCGAACTTGATTCGATAATACAGTCTCTTCCCCTCGCATTTTTCCGCGATTCCTGCTAACTTGCCCTGAAACTCGTGTTGGCTTCCGCAGGCATCCTGGCAGGTTCTTCGCATCTTCACGAATCCGTCATAAGCGTTCCTTGATATATCCGTGCTTCCGCACCTGTAAAACGCATACAGTTCCTGTGAACCGAAAACATCTTCTCCAATCATGTCCGCTTCTATGACGTACAATTCATCCGATTCTTGGCTTCCGCTAGAGGTTGTTTCCTCGAATTCTGGCCCGTCGTTCGGATTAACGTATAATGTCACAGGAATTGTCTTCTCGATTACTCCGTTATTTCCGTGTCTTAGCGTCACGTTCAGATTTATTTTCCCGTCTTTCAAGGCGTTGCAGTTTCCTGAATCCTCGTCGAGCCTTAAGTAGAAGTCATATGCTATTGCAGTGCTTCCAGGGCTTACAGCTCCAAGACTCTTAACTCGTGTGTCGTGGATTAAGAGACAGTCTCCGGAGGCGCTGATGCTTGCTTTAGCGTTCACTGCATCTACTGGCCCAGTATTTTTGACGTATACGTCGAAGGTCGTGTGTTCTCCGTGATTGAAGTTTCCGTCGACGCTTCCCCCCTCGCCTGAAGAAGAAGCAGATTCCTCGTAAGTGACCTTGATTTTCTCCAACTCAAGGTTCCCAGATGCCGACACGTTAACCCATATTGGGTTAGTGTAAGCGATGTGGCCTGAAGACGTTCTCGCCTCCATCCGGAAATATGCGGGCTCAAACATCTGCAGCCACTCCTCGACTTCGCCGGAATACATCATAGTCTTCGGCGCATCCGGCGTCTCAAGTGACGCGTTCACCTTCCAGACAACTTCCTCGTCCACTCCAGCAGCGCCCTTATAAATAAAAATCTTTTCTATGAAACCGAATTCTGGCGTGCTCTTCCACGTAAAAGACAAGTTGACGGCCTCCCCCGTATTGACTGTCAACATCTCCCCTATCAAGGCGTCATTCACCTTGAATGAAAGCGCCGGCCCGTCAGTCATGTAGCAGCGCCCGTTCTTGAGTGCGTCAAAAACATTGTCTTTCGTGAAATCCTCCATGTAACAACAAGTCCGAACTTTGCCAAACCTGGAATTAAAGTCACCGTGCGCGTCATTACCACCCTCAACAAAAACCCGACGACCAGAAGATAAATGTTCACTAAGAAGACTTTGCCACATACGAAGACCACTAAGAATCTCGTCATGATATGGAGGAACACCATTCCAAATCTGCAAACCAGTATAATTCAAAGAAAAATCCTTCCAAGTGTGTCGGAATGGGTCACCGTCACCGTGCATGGGGTGAGCAACATATCCGAACCCACCCATGTATTCCACGTGATCATTAATGTTTCGACAAAGTATATTGTTAAGTCCTAGGCCATCTTCAAATTCATCACCCAAGATATACTCACCAATGTTATATCCTAAAAAATGTGAATATGCATTAAATGGGCGATAAGTTCCTGAGATATGGCAAGATACTTCCTCCCCAACAAGACATTTAAATTTTTCATCTATCTGGTTGCATTCATCTACAAATGAACTCCATTTATCTGGTGTGTCATTCAAGTCAAAGCTGTGGTCTGTTGTGGTAATCCAATCTAATTCGATCGCTTTCGCGACTTTTTTTGTCTCGTTTATGGGTCCCCCGTATTCTGTTGGATTGTTTGTGTAACTGCTGTGGTAATGTGTGTCTCCACAATAGTAGTCTGTAAGTTTGGGTACAGTGTCCGTGTTTGTTATAATCTCAATTGTATCCGTTTCAAATGTTTGATAATAATTTGTAAACAATTTTCCCTTAATCTTTACTTTTCCATTTACAGTCTGTAATCTAGTTTTCTCTATCGAAAAAGTTACTGTCACAGGCAGTATTGCACTGTTAACGTCTACTAGAGAAGAAAGACTTTTACTAGAAATCACATTGTT
>JAHJFT010000038.1 GCA_018824325.1 Patescibacteria group bacterium | reverse complement strand
TCTACCAAAGTGTCTCATTACCCAGTGTCTGAATTTTTGGGGGAACTATAAACCAAGCAGGTAATCATTGCCACGCCCCGACAATAGTCGGGGCGTGGTTTTTATGTTTTTTTGATTTCTTGTTTTCCTGATTTTTTGCTATAATTATAATTACATAATATCAATTTTATGAATAAAATCAGAAAAGTCGTCATCCCGGTCGCCGGTTTTGGCACGCGCTTTTTACCGGCCACCAAAGCCCAGCCCAAAGAGATGCTTACCGTGGTGGACAAACCCGTAATTCAATACGTGGTTGAAGAGGCGGTCGCCGCCGGCATCACCGATGTCATTTTGGTGACCGGCGCTTCAAAACGCGCCGTGGAAGACCATTTTGATTATAATTATGAGCTCCAAACCTGGCTAAAAAAACAAGGTAAGCACGAAGTAAGAAAAGAAATCAAAAAAATCGCCGACATGGCCAATTTTATTTATATCAGGCAAAAAGGGCCTTATGGCAACGGCACTCCCATACTTTGCGCCGAGGAAATAATCGGTAACGAGGCGTTCGCCGTTCTTTGGGGAGACGAATTTTTTTACGGAAAGAAAAACCGGCTTTCCCAGCTCATCAAAGTCTATGAAAAATACGGCGACCCCGTGCTTACCGCTTACCGCGTCAAACCCAAAGACACGACTCAATACGGCATGCTTGACGCCACAAAAATCGAAAAAAATATTTTCCAGATAAAATCCGTGATTGAAAAACCCGGACCCAAAAGAACCCCCTCGCTCCTCGCCACGCTCGGCGGCTATATCCTGACTCCGGACATCTTTGCCACGCTTAAAAAAACAAAGCTCGGCCGCGGCGGCGAACTGTGGCTGCCCGACGCCATTCAAAATTTATCCAAAAAAAGGCCTCTTTACGCCTGCGAAGTTCAAGATACTACCTATTATGACACCGGCTCAAAACTCGGCTATCTCAAAGCCAATGTTGATTTTGGCCTGCGCAATACAGAACTTAAAAAACAATTTGCCAAATATTTAAAATCTCTCAAAATATAATTTTATGCGCCTAGCGAAGCTTACATTTATCTTAATTATTATCAGTCTGGTCGCCACATCCGGATTCGCGTGCAAACTTTTTAATAAAAAGGAGCAAGAAGCCAGCCAGCCGGTTGAACTGGAATTTTGGAGTGTTTTTGACGAAAGCGACGCCATTGAACCCATGATTGCCGCCTACCGCGCCAGACATCCCAATGTCACCATTAATTATAAAATGTACCGCTACGACGAATACAAAGACAAACTCTTAAACGCTTTGGCCGAAGATCGCGGACCCGACATTTTCGCGGTGCACAATTCTTGGATCAGGGAATACGAAGCAAAAATTCTTCCCCTGCCTCCGACTCTTACTATTGGTTATATCGAAACCGAGGGAGGGCTCCTTGGCCAAGATACGAGCGTGACCGTAAAGCAGGAACCAAGCCTTACCCTACGCCAACTGCGCGACCGCTTTGTTGACGCCGTGTATGAGGACGTGGTCGCACCCGTGTGGAACGAAGAACAAGAGGCGTATGAAGATAAAATCATGGGCCTGCCGCTCTCGGTTGATACCCTGGCACTTTATTACAACCGCGATATTCTAAACGCCGCCGGCATTGCTCAGCCATCGGCCACCTGGACCGCGTTCCAAGACCAAACTAAAACCATTACCAAAATTGACAAAAACGGCAACATTTCCTTGTCAGCCGGGGCCATCGGCACTTCGCAAAATGTCGAACGATATTCCGACATCCTCTCTATCCTTATGATGCAAAACGGCACCGAAATGACCAATGATTCCGGCTTTGCCACATTCCACAAAACGCCCGAAGCGCTCGCCGGCCGAGAAGAACCACCCGGATGGGGAGCGCTGCGCTTTTACACCGACTTTGCCAACCCGGGCAAGGATGTCTATACTTGGAATGATAGTTTCAACGATTCGCTTGATGCCTTTAGCGCCGGTGAAACCGCTTTCTTTTTCGGCTATTCTTATCATCTTTCCCAGATAAAGACCAAGGCGCCAAAACTCAATTTCGGCATTGCTCGCCTTCCCCAGCTTGAAGGAAATCCGGAAGTTAACTTTGCCAATTACTGGGCCAATACGGTTTCCAAAAAAAGCACGGATTTCAGCTATGCTTGGGATTTTGTTCAATTCATGGCCCAGGAAGACAATGTTAAACCATATCTTGAAGCCACGAAAAAACCTACCGCCCTGCGCGCGCTCCAAGCCGAACAGCTGGAAGATCTTGACTTAAGCGTTTTTGCCGCCCAAATATTGACCGCCAAAGATTGGTATCGCGGCAAAGACAGCGGAGCCATGGAGCAGGCCCTTGCCGAACTTATTGATTCTCAAGTATATGGAACAATGGAAATTAAAGACGCCATCAACCTCGCGGCCAGTAAGGTAAATCAGACCGTGAAATAAAAATACAAGAATATAAAAAAATAAAAAAAAATTCCCACTGCTTTACTGCCACCCCAATCCCCATTTCTTTATTTCCTTATCTCCTCTTCACATTTTTCCCTTTTCATTTTTCATTTTTCCTAAACGCAATCATCAAAAAAATGAACAAAAATAAAAAAATCGCCCTCGTCTTTATCCTGGCCTTGGTAATTTTATCCTTACCAAACCTCGCCTCTGCTTTTCAGCTCATCCCGAGCGGCTGTACCGGAGATGTCGTCACCACCGATAACTGCGGCCTTACGGAAATTTTTCAAACCTTTATTAATTTTGCCGATTTCCTCCTGTCCATTGTCGGCTCAATCGCCTTGCTCATGTTCGTCTTCGGTGGCTTTACCTGGCTTACTTCGGGCGGCGCCACCGACAAGGTCACAAAAGGCAAAGATATCATGGTAAATACGGCTATTGGCTTGGCCATTGTCTTTGCCGCGGCCACGGTGATTTACTCGGTGGGCACGGCCCTTTGCCGCGGCGACGCCGGCTGTATCCAACAGCTGAACATCTACAGTTCCGGAACCGCGAATGGCGGCGGCGGCATTGACTGTTCTGACCCGGAAAACAACGGCAAGCCCTGCGGCTCGGAAAAACACATGGTTTGCTCCTCCGCGAAAAAAACCTGCGTCTCCGAATGCGCCGCGTCCGAAGATTATACATCCGAAGGCTTTACATGCATGGAGGTTAGCCTTGCAGAAAATTCAGAAGAAGCAGCCAATAAATACTCTCAAGACAATCCCTGTGTCCTCGGCTTATGCCCGGGCGATTGGAACAATCTCTGCTGCCAGCCACATGAGGCTGTTGTTGTTGATAAGTGTTGTGAATGTCACCTAGTGGGCGGCGATGGATTCACTCCTAGACTTATTCCCCAAGAATCAACAGAAAAATGTTGGTCGACCTGCCAGGCTTTTATACGCGTCCATAAAATGCCCGAAACCCTATCCCAATCTGAGCTCGATTTAATAACAACACTTGAATTAGAAATAGACCCTTCAACAAACCATGCTTGTCAGCAGGCAATAAAGGATTGGCGTTTGAGATAAAAATCTTATAACAATCTGCATTAATCCATGAAAAAAAACTTTGCCAAAAATTTAATACCGTATCATAAAAAAACCGATTTTCTTATTGCTTTATTTTTTTCATTGATTTTATTTGTAATTTTGCCCAACGTAGCCAATGCCCAAACAGAAACCGGGATTTGCTCCTGCGATTATTCAATCTCCGGGACCCTTGTTACCGAATCCAACTGCGATGACTTCGCCTCGCAAACCGGGTCTCAATGCAATTGGGATAATTCTGCCAAAACATGCGGCTGCATGGGCGGCATTGCCCGCGAAATGAAAAAAAACGAATGCAAAAGCAGCCCCATGGACATGATTGAGCAGGAATATCCAGACTATTACTCTCTGATAAAAACGGCTGGGATAAGTGTAAGCGGCTCATGTTCGTGGGCGGCAAGAGGGGCTCTTCCAACAACAGAAGGAGAGGCTGCGCCTGCTGCGCCAGCTGAACTTAGCTTTCCTCCGCCTCTTGGCGAAACCGAGGTCCAACCCCTGATCGCCCGCGTCATTAGCGCGATTCTGGGAATCGTCGGCTCAATCGCCCTGCTCATGTTTATTATCGGCGGATTTATCTGGTTGACCGCGGCCGGAAGTGCTGATAGAATAACTTTAGCCAAAAACATTTTAGTCTGGTCCATTATTGGGCTTGTTGTGATTTTTTCCGCTTACGCCATCACCCGTCTTATTTTAACAGCCATCCTTAGCTAGCTTTCTAGCTTCCTAGCTTATTAGCTTGTTAGAAAAATTGAGAGTCTGACTATATATTCAGGTAATAATTTAATTGTTTGATAAAATCCTATAAAGGAAGAACAATAAAAAAATGTAAAATAATGAATAAGCCGATTATCAACTCTAAATCCTAAAAAGCTAAGAAGCTAACAAGCTAATAAGCTAATAAGCTAAAAGGCTAAAAAGCTAAATTAATAACTAACAATTAACAATAAAGCTATGAACAATCTTTTAAAGAACAAATGGGCAAGAAATATCATTGCTCTTACCCTTCTTTCGGTTCTTTTCGTGCCTCTGGCCGGTGCCATGGCGCTTGAAGTAGGTATTGGCGAGGTAGGAGAGACACTTGAGCTTGGTGATCGCGATATTAGGGCCACCATCGCCTCAATTATCAATGTGGCCATGGGCCTTCTTGGCATTGTTGCCGTGGTGATTATATTATATGGCGGCTTTACCTGGATGACGGCCGGCGGTAATGAAGAAAATGTTTCCAAGGCTCAAAAAATCATTGTTTCCGGTATTATCGGCTTGGCCTTGATTTTAGCTTCATGGGCAATCGCAAGATTTGTTCTGGAAAGCTTGGTGACGGCGACGGCAGAGTAAACAACAATCAAAAAAAACCGTCTGTTTGGCATAGACGGTTTTTATTTTAAAGAAATGAGTTGTTCGGCAAACCCACAACCTACCATCTACAAGCTACAAGCTACAAGCTAATCGCCCTCTCCTCAAAAGGGCGGTTTTGTATTATAATAGAAATACACATATCTATGCGCAAAAACCTGATTTTATTTACAATCTTTACGACTGCCATGGCCATTGGCGTATTTTTCGTCGCCCAAAATGCTTTTGCGATTGAATGTACCTGTCTCTGCATAAAACCCGCTCAAGGTGGCTCACCGGGTTCAGGTGACATTGACTATCCCGGTGAATTAAAAACTGAAGCCGATTATGGCAGTCTTGCGGCTGAGTGCCAATCAGTCTGTCAAAACATGGGGTATCGAAATTTCGTTGTCGGAGCCCGCTGTGATGGAGGAATAGAATATATGGCACAATATTGCTCTCCCTGCCATTGCGAATGCAAAGAAGTAAACGGCAGATGCACAAACCGGCAAATAGCTTTTCCCAGCGCAAGTGAACCCGATGCGCTTCCTAGAAGCGAGGATCAATGTAGAAGTGAATGCTATACCTATTGTCTGGGTCAAGGTTCTGGTGAACCCCTAGACCCGAGATCTCCTGATCCTCTTTGTGAGCGCGAGACGTCGTCTTGCACAGTGGTCGGGGGTGTCAGCATACCGAGCGGAGAAACCCCAACAACGCCCACAACGCCAGGCACGCCCGTACCCGAAAGAATCAATCTTAATCCCCCTTTTGGCCAAGGCGGCCAGGACGCGGTAAAATTTATTCAAGAATCCATCGGCACAATCATCAAATGGGCTTTGGGCATTGTCGGCTCAATCGCTCTGCTCATGTTTGTAATCGGCGGATTTACTTGGTTGACCGCGGCCGGCAATCCTGATAGAATTAAACAAGGCAAGAACATTTTAACATGGGCGGCTATTGGGCTCGCGGCAATTTTCGCCGCCTACACTATTACCAGCTTTATTCTTACCGCATTACTTGGCTAGCTAGTTAGCTTCGTTAGCTGATTAGCTTGTTAGAAAAATTGAGAGTCTAACTATATATTCAGGTAATAATTTGATTGTTTGGCAAAATCCTATAAAGAAAAAATGATAAATAGTGTAAAGTGATAATTAAGGCGACCAACGTGCTAAATCCTAAAAAGCTAATAAGCTAATAAGCTAAATTAATAACTAAGAATTAATTAAAAAACTATGAGTAATCTAATGAAGAACAAATGGGCAAGGAATATCATTGCTCTCACCCTTCTGTCGGTTCTTTTCGTGCCTCTGGCCGGTGTCATGGCGCTTGAAGTAGGCATTGGCGAGGTAGGAGATACACTTGAGCTTGGTGACCGCGATATTAGAGCGACCATCGCCTCAATCATTAATGTGGCCATGGGCCTTCTTGGCATTGTTGCCGTGGTAATTATATTATACGGCGGCTTTACCTGGATGACGGCTGGTGGTAATGAAGAAAATGTTTCCAAGGCTCAAAAAATCATTGTTTCAGGTATTATTGGCTTGGCCTTGATATTGGCTTCATGGGCAATCGCCAGATTTGTTCTGGAAAGCTTGGTGACGGCCACGGCTGAGTAGCGTAAAATGCGGTCGTAGCATCCGGTTATCCAACCGGACAAGTCAGACCGCATCGACATTATGCATAAAAATAAAACCAAAAAATTGATTTTGATTTTTTCCGTGCTTTTGTTGTTTTCATTTTTCCTACCTACCCTGGCCGGCGCCATTACTCCAAACGAGACCGGCCTGGGACAAACCGCGGATGAAGCCGGCCTGCCTAAAACCGACATTGCCTCCGTTATCGGAAGCATTATCAAAACTCTGCTGGCCGTACTGGGCGTTATATTTTTTATCCTACTTGTTTACGGCGGACTCCTTTGGATGACCGCGCGCGGCAATCAAGAAAAAGTTGACAAAGCAAAAGACGCCTTAACCAACGCGATTATCGGCCTGCTCATCATTCTTGTAGCCTACGCCTTTGCCACCTATATAATCGCCGCTCTGACCGGCTCGGGCACGCCTCCGCCAACCCCATAAACTTTAAAAATCAAAATCTAAAAATTAAAAATCAATATGCGAAAAAAAACATTTTTTACCATAATTAGCGCGCTCGTTCTGTGCGTCCTCGTTCTGGCTCCGACCCTTGCCCTGGCGGCGAGCGGCGATGCAAGCAACTTGCTTGAAGAAATCGGCGAAAAAGCCGGCATTGGCACGGCCGACACCGGCCAAAAACAGCTGGTGGACATTATCGGCACAATCATTAATGTCCTGCTCTCGCTTCTCGGCGTCATCTTCCTCGTCCTGCTCATCTACGGCGGTTTCCTTTGGATGACCTCGCGCGGCAACGAAGATGCCGTGGACAAATCAAAAAGGCTTATACAGGACGCCATCATCGGCCTGATAATTATCCTTGCCGCCTATGCCATCTCAAGATTTGTTATTGACGCCCTGCTCAAAGCCACTGAAGGCTAAAAATAAAATTTTAAAAAAACACTCTTGATATTAAGGGTGTTTTTTAAATCGTAAAAAATAAATCAATAAAACTCACGCACGTGAAAAAATCCGATGCCGCCTTATTTTATCAAATCCCGTAGAGACGCAAAATTTTGCGTCTCTACGAACGTATAAAATAGACAATTACAAAAGGCGAATCTAGAAGAGATCCGCCTCAAGCGTTGAAAGATTTCCCCATCCCGTAGGGACGCCAAGTTTCGCGTCCCTACGGGGCCTCATTCCTGCTGGTCAGGGCGCGTAATTGTTCAAATTTATCGCCCTGTGTTTTACGTGAACATTGTCATCGGCCAGTTGGCGCGAACCAACGGCCGCGTACTCCGTCTGTCCCATCTGCTGATAGTTTATGATTTTCTGGAAATACTGGACTTCCACAGACCAGCCCGACGAAGCATCAACCGGCACGTACGCGTACGCGCCGCGCGGGATAAGCGAGGCTGCAAATTCGGTATCGTCCAAATCTTTGACCAGCTTGAGCGACGCTACATCACCGAACGAAACCGGCTCACCATTTACCCACACGGCTACATAATACTTATGCGTACCGTCGTACGGGGTGAAGGTAATATTCAAGTCATTTCCAGCCGGCTTTGAATAGAGAAACCCATTCATGTGGTCAGGTATATCCAGGGGCGAAGGCAGAGATGAAGGTGGTGGCAACGGCGGCATGGCATTATAAACCGGCTGCGAAGCAGGCGCGGGCTGAGCAAAAACCGCATGCGCCTTTTTGATGATCATGTCCAGCTGTTCAATGGCCTTGTCTTCGGCCTGGCTCTTACTAGCCTTGACCACGGCCTTGCCGGGCTTGGCTTCTTTTGAGTCAGCCTGCAGGGCCGCAACCTGATTCTCCAGGTCCTTGGCCATGTTGAGCTTGCTCTTCTGCTTTTGGTTTTTCTTTCGCAGGCTCTCAATGACTTTATCTTTTTCTTTGGCTTCGGACCTAAGCGCCTCTACATCCTGAATCAAGGCTTCATATTTCTCGGCCGTGATCGGAGACTTCGTGTTGGCGCAGGCTAATACGGCGATTGCAATTATTACAACAATTATCTTCTTCATGACTTTTCCTCCTTGCCCCGCCCAAGGCGGTGGCTAAGAAATTTAAGGTTTTTGGGAATTAAATTTTAAATAACTAACATTATTAAAAAGACAAAACTTTTATCTTTTTAATAATGTCGTGGAGCTCTTGGGCGAGCTCCACGAAAAAAGTTTTCGCTTGCGGGAAAAAAATTATTCCCCCGCCTGTTCTGCCGCCTGCTGAATAGCCGGCCGCGCCTCTTTAATGAGGTCAACCACCTCCTTATGGATCGCCTTGAGCTTATCATACATGGCCTTAAGCTGGGCCATCTTTTGATTATAGCTCGGGTCATTGGCCGGTGTTGACAAGACCGTGGACTCGGCTTGCGCGTAGTTCGTATACGCGTCAGCATACGAATTATACATATTCGTATATGCGGCAATCTGATTGGCCATCATGGCCTTTTTCATACTACTCTGCATCTGCATGCCCATATACGAACCATGATAACCCATACCATAGCCCATACCCTGCATGGAAGAACCGTACATGGGCGAATAAAAATTGCTCATGTAGTAAGGTGTCCCATGAATCTCGCGACAGACATCCTGGCCGTGCTTGTTGATGCACAGCTCCCAGGCATTGTTCATCTTGAGCTCGTAATTCATGGACTCCATGACCTCGACGTGCTGATAATCCAAGGACTTGGATTCATTGGCCATATGGCCATAGGCCGGGCTGGGCAATGAAGCGGACAGTCCCCTTGCCGTTATGCCCGGGGTATTGATTCCCGAGCTATAGCAAGCTGTCAAAAAAAGAGCAAAAACTGTTAATGCTAAATAAAGTACGTTTTTCATGATTTGTCCTCCTTATATATAGGATTTTCTACTTTAATTTAACATCGCATTATAGCATAAAATCGCCTTTTTGTCAAGCCCTAGCCACAGACGTGTCAACGGGAAATAGAAATGTCCTACTTGTAAGGATTTAGAAATGTCCTACCTTGGTTAATTCATGAACTGGTTCTTTAACGGCGTAGTTAGCGGCTATAACCCAAGGAATTTGCTT
>JAHJFT010000037.1 GCA_018824325.1 Patescibacteria group bacterium | reverse complement strand
GTCAATTATCTATAATTATTTACTTATTGACCATCGACCTAACCTAAGACCAAAACCTATAACTACTTACTATACCTTACTATACCCTTGGGTCGACCCAATACCTCCGCGCGTCGGCTTATCCATCTCGTCAACTTCATCCCATTCGACTTTGTCAATTTTTACGAGCAGGCCCTGGGCCAGGCGTTCGCCGCGTTTAATCTGGCAAGGCTCTTTATTGATATTATATAAAATAATCATGACTTCGTCTCCAGGCCCGCAAAAATCTTGGTCAAAAATCCCAATTGAATTGGGGAAAATCAGCCCTTTTTTCTTGCAAAGGCTGGAGCGGGGAGTGGTCATGAACACATATCCTTCGGGCACCTCAATAATCACATTACTGGGCACGGGCTTGATTTCCTGGGGCCCGATTTCCGCGTCAATCCTTGAGCATAAATCAAAAGCTACCGCCCCGGGAGTCTGATACTGGGGAAGCGGTAGCTCTTTGTCAATTCTTTTAATTTTTATCTTCATTGATTTGGGAAATTATTTTTTGCGTCGCGTTTTTCAGTTCGTCCAGCGTGCCCTCGTTCATCAGGGTGAAATCGGCCATGGCAATGGGTCCGCCCTTGGCCAGATTTTCAATTTCCGCGTAATCTCGCGCTTCGGCCTCTTCCGGGCTGAATGAACGGAAAATCATCTTCGGGTCGTCTCCGTGCTTAGAAGCCCGATCCTTCAGTCTTTGGTAGCGCGTGGCCGGAGAAGCGTAAGTGGCGATTACGCAAAAGTCGCGGCCGTATTTTTCTTTAAACGCTTTGTATTCATCCCAGCTGTACAGGCCGTCAACAATCACATTCTGATTTTGAAGAAGTTGGTCAATCTTGGGAAAGTTTAAAATCGCGAAAGCGGCCATGCCGTGTTCTTTGCGAAACTGTTCGCGAATCGGGCGTTCGTTTTTTTCGGTCGGCTCAAGCCCGCGGCGCTTTACTTCATTCAGCGTAATCTGTCCCAAGCGCACATAACCGTAGCTGATTTTTTTAAATTCTTCAGCCACCTGGGTTTTGCCGGCGCCGCACATGCCCACCAGGGCAATGACTTTATTGGACATATTATTCATTGCGTAATTTTACGTCTCCCTCTTTGGGTTTCATTACTTCAATCTGTCGCTGAAACAGATTAGAAAAGAAATCGTTAATGTCTTTTTTTTCTTCATAAATATCAACTTGCAGCCCGGCGTTTCGTAGGTATTTGATTGCCTGTTCGGCGCGGTACACTTTTCCGAAAACAATACGCTTTATGCCGGCGGCAACCACGTATTTGCAGCAATGCATGCACGGCCCGTAGGTGCAATAAAGCGTGCCGCCGTCAGTGCTGGCTCCGGGAATTTTTGCGGCTTGAAGAATAGTGTTGTGCTCGCCGTGAATGGTGCGAATACAGTGCCCCTCTTCCATCAGATGGCCTTCCTTACCGTCGCAATGCGGCAGGCCGGGCGGGGAGCCGTTATAGCCGGTGGAAATAATGCGTTTGTCTTTAACCAAAATGGCACCGGCGCGCAAACGGTCGCAGGTGCCGCGCGTCGCGACAATTCGGGCGAGCGCCATGAAATAGTCGTCCCAATTTGGACGAAAATATTTTTCTTCCTCCATATCGTTAAGCAATCTCAATTTTAATTGACGGCCCCATGGAAGTGGCCAGAGCCGCGTTTTTGATGTAGTTGCCCTTGACCCCGCTGGGCTTGGCCACGCGCAGCGCTTCAATAAAGGCGTTCAGGTTTTCCAAGATTTCTTTCGCGTCCATTGATACTTTGCCGATAATCTGATGGACATTGGCCGTGTCATCGGTCTTAAAAGTGATTTTGCCCTGTTTGAGTTCTTGAATCAGTTTTTTCACGTCCGGGCCAACAGTTTCGGTTTTTGGGTTAGGCATGAGCCCTCTTGGTCCGAGGATTTTGGCGATCTTGGCGAGTTTAGGCATCATGTCCGGCGTGGCCACGGCCACGTCAAAATCTATTTTGCCGCTCTTTTTTATTTCTTCAATCAAGTCTTCGGCGCCGATCAAGTCCGCGCCCGCCTCTTTGGCGTCTTTCTCTTTATCACTTTCCACGAAAGCGGCCACGCGCTTGGAAACGCCGAATGAGTGGGGAAAAATCAGAGTAGAGCGTATTTGCTGTTCGCCCCGGGACGGGTTAATGCCGGTTTTAACGTGCACCTCAACCGAAGCGTCAAACTTGACCGTGGATGTTTTTTTGGCAAGCTCAATGGCTTCCTCTTTAGCGTAGACCTTCTTCGGGTCAATTAATTTTTTTGCCTCCTTAAGTCTTTTTGACATAAGTTTTCCTTTCGTGGTGCAAGCCTCCCGCATGGCGAGAGCCATGTCGGAAGTCCCACGATATTATTATTTAAAATTCAAAGCACTGAATCCTAAATCCAAAACAATATCAAATGCTCAAAATCCAAAACAGGATGCCCCCCAACAATCAACTAAATTGTTTTGAATTTTGGTCATTTGAATTTTGAATTTGTTTTGGATTTAGGTATTAGGATTTTGGATTTTCCTGCCCAGGGCTTAGGCTTTCTAAGCCTGGGGTTTAGTGCCCTTGGTTCCTTCCACATCTATCCCTCAATGACCAGTCCCATCTGCTTGGCCGTTCCCTCAATTATCTTCATTGCCGCTTCAATATCCCGCGCGTTTAAGTCGGGCATTTTTTTCTGGGCGATTTCCTTAATCTGGGCGCGGCTGACCTTGCCCACCTTCTCCTGTAGCGGCTTGCCCGAACCCTTTTGAATGCCGGCGGCTTTTTTTAACAAGTCCGAAGCCGGCGGGGTTTTTGTTATAAAATCAAAACTGTTATCCTCGTATACCGTAATGACCACGGGCACGACTTCGCCCTGGCGGTCTTTGGTTACGTTATTGAATTTGGTGCAAAAGTTCTGGATATTCAAGCCATGCTGGCCCAAGGCCGGACCGATTGGCGGCGCCGGATTTGCTTTGCCTCCATCAATTTGTAGTTTGATTTGCGTCTTAATTTTTTTGGCCATATTATTATTAATTTTTTTAGCCCCATCGTTTATTGGTTAATCGGTTAATCAGAGATCAGTTAACCGGGTTTTATTCACGTCCAGATTAACCGATTAACCGGTCCACCGATTCACTAGATTTTTTTAATCTGCAAGAAGTCTAATTCCACCGGCGTCTCTCTGCCGAACATGTTCACCAGTATTTTAATCTTTCCGCGCGCCTCGTCAATGTCATTAACTTTTCCTTCAAAGCCCTTGAAAGGCCCGTCCGTAATTTTGACCGGAGCGCCAACCTGCACGTCAATTTTATATTGAGGCTCTTCAACGCCCATTCGTTTCTGCAGAGACTTGACTTCATCTTCGGACAGGGGAGTGGGAATGGTGCCCGTGCCGATAAAGCCGGTGACATTGGGCGTGTTGCGTACCATGTACCAGGAATCATCGGTCACGATCATTTCAACCATGACATAGCCGGGAAAGATTTTTTCTTCCACAATTCGGCGTTTACCGTTTCTAATTTTAATTTTCTTTTCCTTGGGAATCAAAACGCTGTAAACCTTGTCCTGCATATCATAGGACTCAATTATTTTTTTAAGATTTTCCGCCACGTTTTCTTCATATCCGGAATAAGTATGTATGGCGTACCAGCGGCGTCCCCGCTGCAATACTTGCTTTGGCATAATTTAATCCTCCTTTTTATCCCGCACCTTTTAGGCGACTGCTTTAGAAAATTTTTAGCCGCATAAACTCTTATTCCAAATAAGGCCCTAACCGGGGGGAATTTTTTTTAATAAATAATAACTCGCCTAAAAGGTGCGGGATTAACGAATTATTTGTTCCAGGCCGAGTGTCAAAAAATAGTCAACCACTCCGGAGAAAAGGGCCACGGCCAAACTTATGGCAATAACCATCATGGAGTAGCGAAAAATTTCCGGGCGCGTGGGCCAGGCCACCTTTTTCAGTTCAGCCTTGGCCGAGATAAAATAATCCACAATTTTATTTTCTTTCCATCCCATATTTTTAGTAAGTAGTAATTAGTGAGTAGTAAGTAGAGAGTTAAATTTAGTTTTGGGCCCTTAGGGTAAAAATCATTTTATTTAGTATTTTCATTACTTCTAATAAAAGATTATCGGCTTTATCAAAATTCAGTTTTTCGTCAAAGCGACGTCGTTTTGCTATTTCAATCTGCGTCTCCAGTTCAGCGCCCGAACCAAAGGCAATCATTAAGAACTGAATATAGTGTTTTCTACTGCCTCTTCTACTGCCTTCGGCTATGTTTGACGGAATCGAAATTGCGCTGCGTCTCATTTGAGGGGTCAATACATAGAACTCTGACTTAGGAAACCGTTTGGTTAATTTGTAAACCTCGTCCACCAAATCCATTGCCTTCTGCCAGACTATTAAATTTTTATAGCTTTGTATTTTTATTTTTTCCATGAATCAGTCTACTCCCTACTTTCTACTCCCTACAACCTAATCCGTGGTTTCTAAAAAGCCCGGCGCGGGCTTGAATATAACTATACTATATTATTTCAAACTTGGCAAGAGGCGAATTTTAGCGTATCTTTAGCGAAAAAATTGGCAGAATAAAAAAATCAAATTTCAAATCTCAAAAATCAAAAACACAGATTAAAAATCAAATCTTTGAGAAGATTTAATCTTTGATTTGTGTTTTTGAGATTTAATTTTTGATTTTTGAGATAAAAATAAGAGGCTCTGAAGAGCCTCGTGTATAGATTATTATGACTGTTTGTTTGGTATGGCCATGGTATAAAGATGCCGGCCGATTACGCCGTAATAGCACCATTGGCCGTGGCGTTCAAAAAGCGGACTGACCAGCTGAAAACCGGGCTGTTCTTCTCGGTCAACGATCCAGCATTCGAAATGGTCGCGAGTAGTTTCGCCAATATAGGCAACGCGCTCGTCAGGCAGTTCGGTGTAGTTAGAGCGGTAGGGATTTGGATTTTGGTTTGAGCCGAAGTACGCCGTGACGTGCATGTTCAGGGCAAGCAAGGCACATTCTTTACCCCAAATAAACTGAACGCCGCGCTCGGTAAGCACGATATCTTCTATGGATATGGAGCTACTCAAGTCAAACGGTTTTTCTTCGACAAGATAACCGGCCACCTTACGACGCCCTTCTGACCAGACGCTCATAATTCTTCCGTCAGGCGCCTCAAAAAAACGAGAGAGATATTTTTTTGTACGCTTCAATATTATCTTATCGTTTTTATAGACATCGTAGCCATCCACCGCGCCGATTTTGTCGCGGTGCTTGTTTGCGCAGATAAGCGCTCCGTTGGATAAAAGAGTGGCGCTGTGCACATCAACGTGGACCAGTTTTTCTTTTCGATACAGTCTGGATGAATAGTGAGGGAAATGGTTAGCCGGCTCAAAGTATCTCATGCGAACTAGACTGTATGGCGCATCTTCTAACGGAAAGCCAAGAATTTCAACGCTCTCGCATATGCTCTCGTACCCCCAGGGATCAGTTTCTTCCTCATCTTTGCTATCAAGCACAAAGCATTCTTTGTCACAGACAATGGTCACTTTTTTATCAATCACCGTGGCATAGCACGGTTCGCCTTTTGGCGAGACGGACAGGCCGCAGATAGGGTTGGCAGAGGGTATGGCGCGACGACATTCGTCGGGCAAGCGCTTTGCCTCAAGGCACAAGCCTGGCAAAATTGGACCCTGTGGGTGCCGGCCAAATTTTTCGGTCTGCTCCCCGGTGATGGGTCGCTTTTGGGCGTTCATCCGCTCAATGAGCCAACCCAGTTGGCGCATGCCAGTTCTTCTTTCATCTTCCATCTTAATACTCCTTTGCTCTCGCCCAATACCAAGCCCGCATAAGCGCCTAATCGCGCCGCCGCAAACCAGTCATATTGGTAAAGAGCTATGTTGTTTGGGGCAACGCGCCCCAGGTTTGCTGAAACTCACAGCATCACAAAATATTAACACGGCAGGGGGAAGGTGTCAAGAGCAATGCCGCAAAGAAAAGCAAGGAGGATGGCTTGCGCATTCAAGTTTGATGGTCCCGGAAAGGGATAAAGAGGGCAACTGGAAAATTACGGACAGCTTTAAGGAGTTGCGTGTATTTAAAATCAGCACTGGAAGAGTTATATTTAAGATTGCGCATAGTTTTGATGTGCACGAGATAATCGCCGTGGACTTTGGCCGTGCTTTCAAATTTTTTGAGCTTAGGCTCAGGTATGACCAAAAAGATGTTTGCGGAGATGCTTTGCTTAGTATATCGGAATTAGTGGATATGAAGTGGGACCAGGCTGATCGAAATCAACGAAAGATTATGAAGCATGAAGATTTCTTGCATAGTATCATTGATCAAATCATTGACAGTAAGAAAACCATGGGCAAGTCCAAGCATGCCCAAAAAATCCGCGAGCAGATCAGGACGCACCTTAAAGAGATGCAAGCCGCAAACTAAACTTCTTTCCTCGCCGTAGGCGTCACTATGGCGAGGATTTTTTTATTTCAAAAAAATCAAATCTTGGACAAGATTTGATTTTTGATTTGTGTTTTTGAGATTTGATTTTTGATTTTGCTATATATCCAAATTCTTCACCGCCTTGGCGTGCGTTTGGATAAATCTTTTTCTTGGCTCCACTTCCGAGCCCATTAAAATATCAAAGGTTCGGTCAGCTCTTTCCGCATCTTCAATGGAAACTACTTTCATCATGCGGTTTTCCGGATTCATGGTGGTTTCCCAAAGCTGTTCCGGATTCATTTCGCCAAGACCCTTGTATCTCTGAATCACGGCCTTAAACTCTTCCTCGCCCGCCTCTTCCTCGGCTTCAGGCGCGGTTTCGGTTTTTCTTGTTTTCTTGTTTTCTTGTTTTCTTGATTTCTTGATTACGGGTTTGGCGAATTCTTTAAGAATCTTTTCTTTTTCGTCGTCCGAATACGCGTAATGAAAAGTCTTGCCCACCTGCACGCGGTAAAGAGGCGGCTGGGCAATAAAGAGATGGCCGAGTTTAATCAGCTCGGGGAAATATCTGTAAAAAAGAGTCAACAGCAGGGTTCGGATGTGCGCGCCGTCAACGTCAGCGTCGGTCATGATGACAATGTGATGGTATCTAAGGCGGGAGATATCAAACTGTTCGCCAATGTTCGTGCCCATGGCCACGACTAAAGACTTTACTTCATTATTGGCTAGCATTTTATCAAGCCGGGCGCGTTCAACATTTAGAATTTTGCCGCGAAGCGGCAGGATGGCTTGAAACTCGCGGCTGCGTCCCTGCTTGGCGCTGCCGCCGGCTGAATCACCCTCAACAATAAAGAGTTCTGATTCGGACGGGTCGCGGCTGGCGCAGTCGGCCAGTTTTCCCGGAAGGGCCAAACCTTCGAGCGCGCCTTTTCTGATGACCGTGTCGCGGGCCGCTTTGGCGGCTTGCCGGGCGCGCGAGGCAAGCAGACATTTTTCCAATATACCTTCGGCGTCTTTGGGATGTTCTTCAAGAAAAATAGCCAAGGCGTCGCCGAACGCGCTTTCCACCGCGGTTCTAACCTCCGGGTTTCCGAGCTTTGCTTTGGTTTGGCCTTCAAACTGCGGGTCTTTCACCTTGATGGAGATAACCGCGGTCAGCCCTTCGCGCACGTCTTCGCCCGACAAGTTGTCGTCTTTTTCTTTGAGAAAATTGTTTTTGCGGGCAAAGCTGTTGAGCACGCGAGTGAGCGAGGTTCTGAAGCCCACCAAATGGGTTCCGCCTTCGGGATTGTAAATATTATTGGCAAAAGAAAAAACCGTTTCCTTAAATTCATCCGTGTATTGAAAAGACACTTCCATGTCCACGCCCTCAACCGTTTTGGAAAAATAGAATATGGTTTCGTGCTTGGCGTTTCGGTTGGTGTTCAGATGTTTGACGAACGAGGCGATACCGCCTTCAAAGTAAAAAGAATATTTTTGTCTGGTCGCCCGATTACGCTCGTCGCGTACCGTGATTTTTACGGCTTTGGTGAGATAGGCCTGTTGGCGCAAGTGGTCCAGGATATGGTCCCAGTTAAAATCAATAATTTTAAAGATTTGCGGGTCGGGCTGGAAGGTTATTTTCGTGCCCGTGCCCGCGGCCTTGCCCACGGCCTTTACTTTTTTCAATGATTTGCCGCGCTTGTATTCCTGCGCCCAGAGTTTGCCGTCGCGTTTTACTTCAGCCCTAAGCCAGACGGACAAGGCGTTAACCACGGATACGCCAACGCCGTGCAAACCGCCGGAAACCTTGTACCCGCCTTCGCCGAATTTTCCGCCGGCATGAAGCTTGGTCAAGACCAACTCCAAGGCCGAGACCTTAAACTGCTTGTGAATGTCCACCGGTATGCCGCGGCCGTTATCTTCAACCGTGACTTTATTATCCGGAAGCAAGGTCAGGGTCACTTGGTTGCAAAAACCGGCCATTGCCTCGTCAATCGCGTTATCAACCACTTCCCAGACCAGATGGTGCAAGCCCTCAATGCCCGTACTGCCGATATACATGCCCGGCCGTTTTCGCACCGGGTCAAGCCCCTCCAGCACGGTGATTTGTTTGGCTCCGTATTCGTCTGGTTTTGATTTTTTCACGGTTTTGGCCACCGGTTTTGTTCTGTGCTTTTTCACAGGTTTATTTTTAGCTGGTTTTAGCGTTTTTTTTGCCATATAAATAAAAATAAGATATGCACTTTTTGTTTAATTTTATGATAATATTTTAGCATTTTTTGTAGACAATCGCAAGGGTATAAACCAGCAGTTTACTCGTAAAATTTGGAGAAATTTGGGGTGATTATTTTTTTTGGCTGAGACAACCAAACTTAGAAAATTCCAAATCACAAATTCCAAATAACAAATAAGCACCAAATTCCAATGACCAAAATTCCAAACATTATAGGGGGGGGGCAAAAAAATGTTTTGGTCATTGGATATTGTTTGGGATTTGGTGCTTGGAATTTGGAATTTTTAAAATTAATTGGATAAAGCGGGGTGCTTAGGTTGGTTTGTTTTTCAAGTAGAATCTTGATATAATTGACAATAATATGCCCAATAAACCATATTACCCCGAGGAAGAAAAACTAGAGCAAAAGGGCTGGAAAATTAGTTATTGGTACGTGACGCATAAAGTCCTCTTGAGGAGAATTTTAATCGTGGCGCTGATTGTTTTCTCCGCCATGACTCTGGGCTATGGAATCTGGGGTTTTTTGGATTATTTTGTTTTATCACGCGCGTCCCAGCGCCAGATGATTCAAGAAATTTTATACGCAACTCCGCTTACTCAAGATTGGATTTCCACGCACGCGCCGCGGCCGATTGAGTCGTCCAATGTTTATACTTTTGCCCGCGAGGACAAATATGATTTTCTCACAAAGATTGAAAACGCTAGCCCGTATTATTGGGCCGAATTTGATTATAAATTCGTGTTTTCCGGCGGTCAGACGCCGGTCGAAAAAAGTTTTATCCTGCCCGGGCAAGAGAAATGGCTGGCCCTGCTTTCTTTTTCCGGCCAGTCGCGTCCGACAAGCGCCCGGCTGGAAATTGAAAATATTTCCTGGCACCGGATTGATGTGCGCGAGATTGGGGATTACGCGGTCGTCCAAGCCGAACGCCTCAATTTTGAAATTACGGACGTTGAATATGTTGCAAGCGTCGCCCTGGACAAGCAGGCTTTCGCCAAAACCAAATTTAGCGCGCGAAATTTGAGCGCCTACGGCTATTGGAGTGTTGGTTTTTATATTATCGCTTATCGCGGCGCCACGCCGGCCGGCGTAAATTTTGTGGCTTTGGACAGATTTGCTTCGGGCGAAAAGCGGACCGTGGAAGTGAGCTGGTTTGACACATTGTCGCAAGTGAGTAAAATTGAAGTTGAGGCCGAACTTAACATATTGGATGAGACAAATTACATGTCAATTTAAGGGGGACGGCAAGTAATATTTTACTTTGATCCTCTTTTTATTTTGAGTAAGTTGATTTGGGCAGAGCTGATCAGGGGAGTGGATAGAAATCAGTTACGCGCCATAAAAAAAGCCTCTTTTATTTTTTGATAATAATTTTGGCAATTTATTCCTTGGCGGGTCGATGTAACTATAATTAAAATAGAATTAAATTTATGCCGAAATTTGAAACACCAGGAGGCGATAAAAGTTTGTGGGATAAGGCGAGAGAATTTGCGGAAGGGAGCCCCGTTAGAAAAGATCTTGCGGCGAGAGAGACAGTTAAAATAGGTGATAAAGAGTTAAAAAAAGAAGATCATGTTTATTCTCGAACGACAAAAGGCGAACTGATAGAGTGGGATATAGTAAGCTGGAACGACTATGGTTTAATACTTAAACCCTCTAATGCGGATTCATTAAATTTAAAAGAAAGATTGTTGGGTGGAGCAGACGAACATTTATTTGAGTGGGATTGTTTGGATATGCTCAGCACAGAGCTAGGTGAATAACGAATTGCCAAAATTAAATAAAAGAGGCTTTTTTATGGCGCATAGCAGCGTATATTCGGCTATGGAAATTATGCATTATCAAAACCTTGGGGTGGTACAATCTCCTCCCCCTCCTCCACCCCCC
>JAHJFT010000006.1 GCA_018824325.1 Patescibacteria group bacterium | reverse complement strand
GATTAATATTAATAATATAAGTAGGCCAATAGCCGGAAAGCGCAGTTTTTTCTTAAAAAGACAAAAAATAAATATGGCCGCGAGAATCGCAATCCAGGCGGCCTCGGTTTTTGACCAAAATACGGCTAAACTAAAAATTAAAAAGCTGATTGAGTATAAAATCGCGTGAAAGATTTTTTTATTTTGAAAAGCTTGCATTATAAAACCAAAGCAAACTATTATGACGGGCGCGAGATAAAGGCCCACGGCGTTGGGATAGCCGAAAATACTGGTGACGCGCCGTTCCTGTTGCCACGCGTCGGGTATGACCAAGCCGGTGAATTTTTGCACGATGGCGAAGAGCGCGATGGCCAGGCCGGAGAGAATGAGGGCGTTCAAAACATAAAACCAATCTTTTTTTGACTTTAATGTCGTGGCAAGGATTAGGAAAAATAAAACCGGTTCAATAAAATACGCTTTCCAAATGCCCAAGCTCGCGAGTTTGTCCGGGGATATGAAAATGTTGATTGTCGCGGCGAGCAAAAGCAGGCCAATGGGCGCGAGCCAGGATATTTTTTTCAGGGGCGCGAGGTTGGGGCGCTTAATGAGCCAGATTAAAAACAAAACAAAAAAACACAGTTCCAAAACCGTGCTCGGAATCCCGCCAAATTGAAATCGAATAATATAAGCGGGCAAGAGAAAGATGAATAGAGCTAAACCTAATTTAAAATTTTTAAAACAGATAAGGCCGAAGAGAATTAGTAAGGCGATTAATAAAAAATAGTTCATGCGTTTCTTCTTAATTTCAATATTTCAGATACAAGCTGTTTTGGAATGCCGCCCAAAATATAGAGCATGATAAAATAAATCAGCGCGCCGACTGCGATAAGTACGAGGACATTGGCGAGATAGGCGCTAAGCAGATAGATGAGCGCGGCCATGAGGATGGCGGAAAACAGGGCGCGGTTTGAAATTCCAAAGCTGGGGCGCCATTTTAAAGTGAGGTAAGCCACGATAAAAGTGACGGCCGCGATCATTGCTTCGGAAAACACGGTTATCCAGGCGGCGGCGTACATGCCGTAAGCCGGAATCAAAAAGAAATATAGGATAAGCGCGACCACGGCAGTGGCCACATAGCCCAGAATCATTTTTCGCTGCTTGTTTAGGGCGACGATGATGTGGCTGAAAAGCACGCTAAGATAAATCACGGCCGTGGCAAGAATAAGTATTTTTAAAATCGGGCCGGACTCGGCAAATTCATTGCCCGCGACAAAAACCATGACCGGCGTGGCAAGCACGAGCGCGCCAAAGACCATGGGCCAGGCGATGATGGCCATGAAATCAAATCCTTGTTGGGCGAGCTTTTTGAAATCATCATGCTTTTTTTCTTTGAGCCAGCGCGCGAAAAACGGCATTAATACGCCCACGAACATGAACGGAAAAGTAATCAGAACTTCCAGCACGCGATAGGGCGCGCCGTAAAGTCCGACCTCGGCCTGGGAGCGGAAGATTGAAAGAATCACGGTGTCGGCTTTGAAATATAAAAGATTAAACGCGATGGAAATGCCGATGGGCCAGCTGCGCCCGATTGCTTCGCGCCAGACCGGCCAATTAAAGGCGAGCTTGATGCTGGCGTAGGACCGCGCGAAAAACCAGTTAAACACAAAATTGATAAAACTGCCCAATACCACGGCGGCCATTATCCAGAGCAGGCCCTTGCCTAAAAATATGAACAAAGCGACCGCCGCGAGCAGTCCGACCCGGCCCAGGATTTCGGACAAAGTAATTTTGTCCATGCGCAAATGTTTTTGAAACACGCCGGTGAGGAGCTGGTTTAGGGAGATGAAAAGAAATGATAGAGAAGTGAGGGCGATGCCCAATTTGACCACCGCGGGATAGGGGAAGAACATGGCCACGAGCGGAGCAATTCCTAAAAATGTTACGGCTGATATCAAGCGGAGCGTGAAAATATTGCTAAGTATTTTGTCGTTGCGTTTTCGGTCGTCAGCGCGCTCGGAAATCATCTGCACGGTCATGAGCGTAAGGCCAAAATCAACCAAAATGCCGAAAATCTGCAAAAAAGCGATAATCGTGGTATAGCCGCCAAAGCCTTCGCGGCCCAAGTAGCGGGCCATAAGAGCAATCGTAATAAGCCCGATAATTGTACTTATTATTTTTCCCACGATCTGAACAATTGTGTTCCAAGCAATTTTATGGGTAAGTGACATATTTATTGCCAAAGTCAGCTTAATTATATAATATGATTATAGCAAGAGGGGGAGGAAGAGACAATTTTTTTTAAACAAAAAAGACAAGCCTGAACGGGCCTGTCTTTTTTTATTGTTTTACTATTCGCCGGTAATGTAGCCGGTAACGCTTATTGAAGCCGTATTGCCCACGAGCGAACCCTGCGTGTCAGTAGCTCTAAAGTAAAGGGTTGAAGAAATGGTTTGCGTAACATATTCGGATAATATGCAGTTGAAATTCAGGCTTACCGCTCCGGGTAAAGAGCCGCTCGTGCTCATGGAGAGCCAGGAGGGCTGGCCGCCGATAAGGCGCCAGCCGCTGGCCGAGCCGGTGGCGCTTAGGTTGACCGCGCTAATGCCTTGAGGGCAAACCGTGGTGCCGATATAATGTTCAAATACTATATCTGGGGAAGCGCTAAGTACCACGGGTTCGGGTTCGGCGCAATAGTAGCATTCTATCTCGCTGCAGTAAAGACATAAGTCCGCGCCGCAGGCGCCGTCGCAATTTGGGTCATTATATTGGTTGTCACCGGTGCATGTTTCCGGCGGTTCGGCGCAGTAGTAACATTCTGTTTCGCTATTTAGAGTACAGAGCGATGAATCGCAAGCGCTGGCACAATCCGAGTCTGAATATTCGCCCTCGCCAGTGCATGTCTCTGGCGGTTCGGAGCAGTAATAGCATCCGCTTTCACTATTAAGACTGCAAAGAGATGAGGAACATTGATTGTCGCAGGTTGACGCGCTATATTCACCTTCGCCGGTGCATTTTTCCGAGACCTCGGCGCAATAATAGCATTTTATTTCAGAATTATATGTGCATTTTTTTGAACCGCAGGCGTTTTTGCAGTTTGTCTCGTTATATTGGTTAGTGCCGGTGCAGGTTGTTTGGCAGGTATTTTTACCGTCCGTGCCCGGAGTGCCCGGGGTCTTGCCGTCACCGCCGGCGCCGCCCTTTCCTTCAGGGCAACCGTCTCCGCCATTGCCGCCATCACCGCCAGTTTCTTCTTTGACTTCGCCGTCATCGCCGCTAAAGCCGACATCGCTTTTACCGGCCGCGCCCGGAGTAGCTTTGGCGTCACCACCGTCACCGCCGTTTCCACCCGGAGGGCACGCGGCCGCGCCCGGACCGCCCGCGCCGGCGGTGGCCGTGGCATCTCCGCCGTTGCCCGGGAAGTCAGCGCCGTTTCGCATGGCTAAATTGGTTTTTACAGTAATTTTGGCATCGCCGCCTTTACCGCCGGTGGCGGTGGCGTTGCCGCCTTTACCGCCGACAGTTTTACAGCTCGTGCCCGGACCGCCATTGCCGCCGATGGCGATAGCGTCTCCGCCATCACCGCCGTGCAAATCCCCAATAAATACGTTGCCATCACCGCCGACATTTCCCACGGCGTTGATGGTTTTAATGTTGTCTTCAGCGTCTCCGCCAACGGCGGTGGCATTGCCGCCGTCTTCACCAATTCCACCGTCCTTGCCATAAGCTTCGGCATTGCCGCCGGCGCCGCTTTTCCCGGGATTTACTATAAAATCGCCGGTTAGTTTAATTGCTTTGGTGGCGAGTATTTTGAAATTGCCGGATTTGCCGCCGGCGCCGCCTTCAGCCAGCGCGTCCTTGCATGGGGGCGTGGACGCGGCGCCGCCATTGCCGCCTTCACCCAGGGTAAGTTCAAAGTTGTTAATTTCCACGGTTGGCGCCTTGGCGTTAAAGCGCAAGGCGTCGTCTCCGTCCGCGCCTTGGGCGTGACAGTTGGCGTTTAAATCAGGCAGGCCGTCTTTGGCGTCCGGACCGGTTAGATAATAGTCTTGGATTACCACTTTGTTGGCGTTGGGAAAGTTGAGAATGACAATTGAGCTAATTCTTCTTCTTTGATTTTTAACCGTATTTTGAAGATTGGTGTGGCCGCTGATGGTGACGGTTTTTTGGGTAATGGTTACGGTCGCGGCCGCGTTGGCTTGAGGTATCCTAAGAAGGGAATTTAGGGTATTGTCGGCCAGAACATCCGCGTCTTTTTTGGATTCATATTTTTGGCTAGGCGCGTGTTGCACGCTGACCTCATCGGTTTCTTCCTGAGGCACGAACGGGCCAAAGCGCTGGCCCTCGCCAGTATCGCTGGCCGTCTCATTATAGATTTTTTCAAGTTCTTCCTGGGTCTTGGCGAGCAGATCTTCGCTTTCCACGATTTGGATTGTGCCATTGCTGTCAATTTGTGAAGTTGGGTCAAGAGTAAGGGAGCCTTTGGCCACTATTGAAATACCCAGATTGGGCGTGTCTTGGGGCAAGTTTTCATCTCTTTGGCAGTCCAGTTTTTCTTCAATGAGCGCGTCGCCGTTTACTATCATATTTAGAGAGCCGTTTTCGCAGGAGATTTCGCCTTTAACCGTGAGGTTACCATTAATGGTCAGAGTAGCACCATTTTTCAGTATTGTTTCTTCGTCTACATTAACAAGATAATCACCTTCAATGGTTTGATCCGAGTCAAACACGGTAGTGACTATGGTTTCATCCGGTTCTTGCGAAAAATACCATACCAAAGCGACTACGATGATAATGGCGACAAGGACGATTGCCCCGATTATCAATATATTTTTTTTCATAAGCATTGGATTAATTATTAATTTTGATTCTATCTTATTATTATAAACTAAATGAGAGATAAAAGAATAAATTAATCCACATGGGAGTGCGGTATTTTCTTACGATAAGTATAAATTAGCCTTAAAAAAACTTGACAAAGCCTTTGAGGCGTGCTATACTATAATAGTACAAATGAGACTATCCGCCACGGTTCCCCTAAACAGGGAGTGGCGGATTTATTTTTCACAATTTAGGTGTAAAAACAAGATAATGAACGTTTTAAGTGATAAATTAACACGAGCTCAAAGTCTGGATACTGGGCAAGAGTCGATTTCAGCATCTTCTAGGATAAGGCAATATTTGGGCACGGCGACGGTGGTGGGCGTTGCTTTTTTGTGCGTGATTATTTTTGCCTGCCTTTTGCGGTTTGTTGAGATGCAGTATGTGAACCAGACGAGTACGGCTATGGCCGCGTCCGAACAGTTTTGCCCGCACCAAGCGGTTTTAAACAAAATTTTTTCAGGCTATCTTGATTCCGGGGTCGGGACCATGGAAAAGTTTTTTGTCTGCGCCCAAGCCGAGGCCGAGGAAATCGAAGAGGTAAGTTTTTGGCAAAAGCTTTTTGGCATAAAGCGGGCGCAGGCGGCCGAATACGCGGCCGAGAAAATTATTCAGTCAGTGCCTTATGTTGAAATCGCGCCCGGGGAGACCAAGAAATTTATCGTCGGCTTTAAAAACACGGGCACGCTTGCCTGGGAGCGCGAGGCGCGCAATTATATTTCCATATATACATATTCGCCAAAATACCGAACAAGCGTGTTTCAAGATTCGTCATGGAAGCTCAGGGAACAGCCGGCCAAGATTGACCAGGCCGAAACACTGCCCGGGCAGATCGGCTACGTGAGCTGGAATTTTCACGCGTCCGAAACCTTGGCGCCGGGCTGGTATGAAGAGACATTTTATCTGGCGGCCGAAAATTTGCTTTGGATTCCGGGCGGCGAATTCACGGTACGGGTTTATGTTGACGGCGAAGCGAGCGAGCCGAATGAGCCGGAAACGCCGGCTGACCCGGGCGCGGAGCCGGATGATGAGCCAACGCCGACCCCGGCCGGCTATGAAGCAAAGCTTCTTTTGCGCAGTCATCAGTCCATTATTTTAAAAGCCGGGCAGACCGCGCAATTCACGGCCGGTTTTAAAAATTACGGCACCGCGACCTGGACAAGCCAGCAGATAGTTTTACCCGATGTTTCCACGGCCTCGTCCGGATTGGATAATTTTTATGATTCGTCCTGGGTTTCGAATTCCGTGGTTCTCTCGTCAAGTCAGACGGTTTCTCCGGGCGCGCTGGGTTTTTTTAAATTTATTTTGCGCGCGCCGAGCCGAGCCGGAACTTACAACGCCAGTTTTCGACTGACCGCCAACGGAGTGAGCGTGCCGGGCGGAACGATTGATATTCCAATTACGGTGACTGATGACGCCGGGTATGTGCCGCCGGCTTCGGACGGGAGCGTGGCCTTGACATCCGAGCCCATGATGCGCATCGGGCTTTATGACTTGGAAACTGATTTAGTGGTGACCGCGGACAAGAATTATAAAGTCGTGCTCTCGGGCGGCCGGGTTTTGGGCACTTACGCGGCCGGCCAGACCGTGACCGCGGGTTATGACAAGACAACGGGCGAGTATTATTTTTCAAAAGATTCAACCGCGTACCGCGGCGTGCAGTATATCAGGTTTGAGCCGGCTCAAGGTGGCCAAAATATTTTTGAATTGGTGAATTACGAACATCGTCCGGCTTGGAATCGGGCGTATAATGACAATAAATTCCGCGGCGTGATTGAGGTTCGCGTTTCCCAGACCGGCTATCCGTGGGCGATCAACGAACTGCCCATGGAAGATTATCTCAAGGGTTTGGCCGAGACCTCGGATTATTCGCCGATTGATTTTCAAAAGTCTTTGGCCACGGCCGCTCGAAGCTACGCGTTTCATCATTATGAAAATCCTTATAAGCACGCCAAAGGCCATTTTATATTGGACGCGACTTATGATCAGGTTTACCGCGGATACGGCAATGAGCTTCGCACGCCCAAGTTTGCCGCGTCCGTGGAAGCGACGCGCGGCATGATTGTGCATTACGAGGATGAGCCGGTTTTCACGCCATATTATTCGCGTTCCGATGGCCGGACGCGCAGTTATCGGGAAGTTTGGGGGATTTACAACGGAAGCGATTACGGCTGGCTGCAGTCGGTCGCGGCGCCGTATGACGCGGCCGCGGGCAATACGCTTTGGGGACATGGCGTGGGTATGGCCTGCACTGACGCCATCGGCATGGCCAATGACGATTATGGCTGGGAGGATATTTTAAAACATTATTATACTAATATTACTATTAAAAAATTATGGTAAATACATCATGAGGGCGTAAAAACACAGGAACACAAGAACAAGAAAGCAGAAAAACGAAAAAGGAAATAAAGAAAAATAGAAATAACGCCCTGGGCAAGCCTTAGGCTTGGCTTTGGCAAAAAAAGATTAGTACACCGAGGGGGTGATCCATATAAAAAACACCCCGACGTAACGTCGGGGTGTTTTTTAATTCTGAATTATGGATTATGAATTTCTCCCGCCGTTGGCGGGACCCCGCCAGAGGCGGTGGGATTCAATTTTGAAGTATGAATTTCGAATTAGGGTTCTGTGGCGTTAAGATTTTTATGGGGATTGGTTTTGTTTTTAAAATGGTCAGTAAAAAATAAAATGCTAATAATGATTGGCGGTAGTGGTATTATAACAAATATTAATAATGTAAAGTCGATCATTCTGGCAGCGACGATTGATATTGCAGCGGCCAAGAGTAAAAAGGCAAATCCGCCCAGTAAAGGATGACGCCATGCCATGGCCGTGATCACGATTACCATAAGGGGCAGCAGGTTTAAGGGCGTGAAGACTGACCAAGATAATCCAAGGATGTTAGACACATTGGTTATATAAAAAATATAAAAAGCAGTGAAATAAATGAAATAAAAGAATGCTAAAATTCGGGAGAGGTATGAAATAGTTTTTTCCATTTGCCAAATTTACCGCTTTGTTTAATGGTTTATTGTGGGGAGGAGCCAGTTTTATTTTTCAATCTTTCCAAAACATCCTTGGGCACGAGAAGCAGGCCGATTAAAATCGCCAAAGGAATAGCCGCGAGGTCGTCAAGCAGGCCAAAGGCGGGGACGACGTCGGGTACAATATCAATCGGGCTTAAGATATAAAAAAACAAAATTAAAACAAAAATAACCTTGGCATACCAGGGTATTTTTTTGTCGTGAAAAGCGAGCCGAGTAATTTGGAGCGCTTGTCTTAGGCTTTTGATTCCGCGCATTTATGTTCCTACTTGTTCTTGTTTTATTTCGTCCAAATGTTTTTGCCGGTCATCTTCCACCAGTTCAAGAATTTGTCGAGATACTTTGTACGGGTCGGGTGCGTGCTTAAAAGTAAAGTGCGCTTCTTCGCCCGCGGTTTGCACGGTAATGTTTCCGTAATCAAGCAGGGTGTGTAATATTCCCTTTACTTCGGCTTGGGCGTCTTGCACGCGGTAGAGCTTGAGTTCGGCCGTGGTGCGGGCGAAAAGCCCTTTTTGTTCAATGTTGATGATGCGTTCGTTAGTCACGACCCAGACATCAAGATAGTAATCAATCAGATTGTTAAAATAGAAAAGCAAGATGGCCAGGCAGTAGGCCGAGAGCGCGAGTATGAAGACGGGATAAGAAACCGCGCCGGTGAGTATGCCTGGATAGCTTGTTTTTATAAAAAAATAAAAGCCCACCGGAATGGCGGCCAGGATTATGAAGAGCAGAGTGAATTTTAAGGGAATCACGTAGTGCTTGCGCAGGGAAAAAACGGTTTTTTCAAACTTTTTTTGATTTGGCAAATGGTCTAAATTGAGCATATTAAAAATATAGAGAAGAGTCGACGGTGGATTCAAAGAGGATAAATTCCTGCGTCCAGTCAATACCGGACACGGCTTGCCATGAAACGAAGAGCACGAGCACGGAGAGCGCGATGTAGAAAAATATCATTAAAAAAGTCGCCAAAGACTGAAAGCCGAAGCGCACGAGATGGTAAATGGCGAAGAAACTGAAAAACGCGTAAGCAAGCAAGAAGATGATATAGAGAATAAGCAGAGTGTATAGCGGCAGAGCAATAGTCATATTAAATTTTGTTGATTTTTGGGCGGGGTATGGCCGAGGTGGCGGTAAGCTAAGTCCG
>JAHJFT010000036.1 GCA_018824325.1 Patescibacteria group bacterium | reverse complement strand
CGGCAAAAAAAGAAGTAGCGTAAAAATCTCCAAAAAACGACAAGCCAAAAAAGATGAAAGGAAAAAAGCTGATCAAGCGGCTGAACAAACAAAAGAAGAAGCGTCCAAAAAAGAAAAGCAAGAAATAAAAGAAAAAGAACAAACCAGAACCGAACTAGAGACGCCCAAAGAAGAAAAAGTAGAAGAGCTCAAGGAAAAAACAGGTGAAAAAGAACAGGTGGAACAGGAAAAAACAGAAGAAAAAAAGGAAGAATCCGAGGAAAAAACAGAATCCGAGGATAAAAAGCCGGAAATAGCGCCATTGACAAATCAGTAAAAATATGGTACACTTATTGTTGAATCCCTACGATTCAAAAACCAGGCTTATTCTGCCCAAGATCAGAAGGCGTGCCCTTTTGAAACGGTAGATAACATTGGTCGAAAGTCTCGGTTCATTAAAACGGTGAATGTATATTTCTGCTTTTGGGCGGAAAATACTGCTATAAATATTAAGCGAAAGATATGGCAGCCAAATCTCCAGATCAAGATTTTGTCGAGTATATCGTGCGGGCCATCGTTGGCAATCCAAAGGATGTTAAGACCGAGCGCACAGTTGATGAGCGCGGCGTCTTAATCACCCTGCACATCAACCAGGCAGACATGGGTTATGTCATTGGCAAACAGGGCCAAACGGCTCGCGCCCTTCGCACCCTTCTCAAAATCGTTGGCGCAAAAGCCAACGCCCGCGTGAATCTCAAGATTCACGAACCCGAGGGTTCGCGAAGAGAGAGAGACAGAGATGCTAGCGCCGATGTTGATACTTCGGCAGTCGACGACCTCAATATATAAAATTCTCATTTGAATTGAGACCAAACCGTGATATCATATAAGTATCACGGTTTTTGGTTAAAAATTTATGAAAAAATCTATCCAATTTGACATAATTTCTATTTTCCCGGAAATGTTTGACTGTTATTTTAATTCCTCAATTTTGAGCCGAGCGCAAAAGAAAAAACTCATTAAAATTAAGACGCATAACCTGCGAAAATGGACGCGCGATAAGCACAAGAAAGTGGACGACAAGCCCTATGGCGGCGGGCCGGGCATGGTCATGATGGTTGAGCCATTTGACCGCGCCGTGCGGGCTGTTAAAACCAAAAACAAAAACACGCGCGTGATCTTGCTGTCAGCGCGCGGAAAAAAATTCACGCAAAAACACGTGAATCGCTTGAAAAAATATAATCAGGTTATTCTTTTGTGCGGCCGGTACGAGGGCGTGGACGAACGCGTGGCAAAAAAAATAGCTGATGAAGAAATGTCGATTGGCGACTATGTTTTAACCGGCGGCGAGCTTGGAGCCATGGTTATTATTGACGCGATCTCGCGCCACATTCCCGGCGTTTTGGGAAAGCAAACTTCTTTGGCCGAGGAATCTCATACCAAGCCCGGGTATTTGGAATATCCTCAATATTCAAGGCCGGAAACTTATAAAAGCTGGAAAGTGCCCAAAATCCTGCTTTCGGGCAATCACGCGGAAATAAAAAAATGGCGCGAAAAGACGAGCAAAACAAAATAATCTACAAAAAAATATCAGGAATAATCTAGCCCTGATATTTTTATTTCCCGCTCCCCGACAAGATGAGCTTAGCTTATCTGATTGTGCGGACCGGGTCAATTGTGTTTATCCACCGCCCAAGGATATCTCGTCAGGAGCACAAGCGAAAGCTTGTATGCGATTTCAATGGCACGGCCGCAAGCTTTTGCTTGCACTCCTTCGCGCATTTACACATGCAAAGAGACTGGCTAAAGAAACCTTTTTGGGAAAGTTGAATTTTTTGTCACATACCCTTGACAAAACCGCAAAAATATGCTATTATTACCTATTAAAATTGAATAAACTCAAAATGGGGAGAGAGTGCCATTTTAGGCTAGACTTGGCCAAAATCTTGATAAAAGCAAGGTTTAAAGGCGAAGTTAGAGTAAAAGCCCGCGCTTTCCCCTTAACTTCGCCTTTTTAAATTAAAATAAACGTAATTCATGCACAAACCCGAGGGCTGGCACTATTTGGTGCTCGTCCTCCCAAAGCTCGGAAATAATTCCGGGTTTTGGGAGGTAATAAGGCCTCACGCACAATCAAACTAAATAAACTTTTATAAGAAGGAGATGAGTCATGAAAAACTCAGTATTGTCAGTATTGTTAGCAATCGTTGTCCTGTTCTGGACCGCCTGTATGGAGATTACTCCATTCGAAGAGCCCGAACCCGAGCCGCCGGCTGAAGAAGTCTGCGGCGACGACCTGGATAATGACGGCGACGACCTCATAGACGAGGACTGCGCCGCGCTCCAGGAAATCTGCCACAATGGCCGGGATGATGACGGGGACACGCGCATAGACGAAGATTGCCCCGCGCTTTTAGACATTCCGGGCAACATCGTGGTGATAATGCGCGCGCCCGACGCGAGCACGGACGTGGTGGAAGATGACGCCGCCGAAGAGCCTGAAGAGGACGCGGAAAAAGAGGAAGAAGAGGATGCTCTTGAGGACGTGCCCGAGGATGAGGTCGAAGACGACGCGCCCGAGGGTCCGCCCGAACCGGTCGGTTATGTGACCGCCGAGTTTCGGGACTATGTGGAAAATCCGGCTGATGCCGTGGAGTCAAGGCTTTACGGCGACATTACGGACGGAACGTATGCATCTATGCCGAGCGGACCGCCGAGCGCGCTTTGCGCGTTTGGTTCGTGGAATGACTGGAGCTATGACGAAGGCCTGGTCTGCATGACCTGGTCCGAATCGTTCACTCCGGGCCGTCCGTTTTACACGCGCGGCGGAGACACGGGTTTCTTTTTCATCCATGGCGAAAACTACTTTGAGGTTGACCTCGGTCGCTTTGACATGGTTGATACCGCGCCCTGCTATAGAGCGGCCGCGGTAAGAGCTGGCGTGACCAGACTGGTTCTGCGCTGCCCATCCATTCCCGAACTGGATGTATGCGACAATGATGTGGATGATGACCATGACGGGCTGATTGACCGCGACGACCCAGATTGCGATACTTTCTGGGAGCCGCCGGCCATGCCGGACATGACAAACTTTTTGTCCGGTGTCGCCATTGGCGGCTGCGTAAATTTTACCGGCTCGTTCTGGTTTGATTCGCGCGACGGTTACGGACTTGTCCGTAGCCTGAATACGGGCGAATACATCAACCGTATCACCGCGCTCCACGACTCAATGGACGGATGCGAGGACAGCCCGTGTTTCTCGGTAAACTATCCCGGGGACGGTGAACTTGTTCACTTTACCCTGTGCGGATTTACCAAAGTAAATCCGGCAGTCATCACCTCGCTGGGCGCGGTCCTTCAGATGGACGTGTCCAGCCTAGTGCTGCAAGGCGACCTTTGCCTCACTGACGGCAATCGGGCCATCACGGCCTGGGGCCTGGGTACGTGCGGCGGCGACTCTTTGCCGCCGGACGACGAGGAGGTTTGCGACGGGTATGACAACGACGGCGACGGCACCATTGATGAAGGCTTTGCCTGCGTCAGGGGCCGGACCCGTTCCTGCGCCACCTCGTGCGGCTCAACCGGCACCCAGAGTTGCGGTAATTCCTGCACCTGGAGTACCTGCCAGCCGCCGTCCGAAACCTGCAATGGCGTGGATGATGACTGCGACGGCACGGTGGACGAGTACTGCGGCGGCGGCGATGAAGGCCGCTTTGAGATTATCGGTCGGGACTATGGTTCTTACCGAGAAATTGAAGTGGTTGCCACCCTGAATCAGGACCACTCGGCCGCCTTGGTTGACAATCCCAGCGAATTAGGAGAAGATGAACAAATCGGCTCAATTTGCGTGGTCTATGGTTCGGCGCCTTGGGAAAGCCAGATCTGGGACCCCTACTTCTACCATGAAGAGCCGCCGCCCTGCGTCATCTACGCGCGGGACAATCAGTCGGTTTATCTTCACCTGCCTGCCGGCACCACAACCTTTCTCCTGTTTGCTATCGGCACTGAGGGTAGCCCCAGGCACCGCGCCTGGTTCAATGTGTGGGAATGGGAGCTGGACAACGTGCACGTCACATCCGGCAATATCTACTCGTTCTAACTAACCTTCCTTCTTATCCTACTAGCGCGATGACCTTTTATCGCGCTTCCCCATGAGTCCATGAAATTTGTTCGTGGGCTGGTGACGGAACTTACAATGAATTTTAAAGTTTGAATTTTGAATTTCGATTCAATTCTAAATAACTAATTTTGATTTTTGATTTATGTTTTTGACTTTTGAGATTTGATTTTTGATTTTCTACATAAGTTCATGAAACACGTTCGTGGACTGGTGACGGAACTTACAATGAATTTTAAAGTTTGAATTTTGAATTTCGATTCAATTTTAAATAACTAATTTTGAATTTTGATTTTTGACTTTTGATTTTCTACATGAGTCCATGAAATACGTTCGTGGACTGGTGACGGAAATTCTTTAAAAATCAAACACATTCTATAAAAGGAGGACATAATGAAAAAGGCACTGACCATACTGCATGTTCTGTACATCATCGGCATAATTGAAGCGCTGGCCGCGGCCGTGGCCTGCCTGATTATGTACGACCAGGGCTCTCCCGCATCTACGCTCATGGCCATGCTGACGCTCCCGGGCTTGTTGCTCGCGGGCATCAGCTACAAGGTTCACGGCATTCTCAGGAAGCGCCGAGTGAGGGAAGAAGAGAAAAAAGAAGAAAGGCTGATGAGACTACGTAACACAAGATAAAAAAAACAAAACCTAAAGAAAGGAGTATAAAATGCCGCAATGGATTTTAATTGCCATAGTGGTGGCGTACGTCGCGGGCATAATCGCCTGCCGCACCGCTCTGCACGCCCTGGTTCCCCAGGACCCGGAGTACATTGACAACGAACTGCTTGATACCCTGAAAACCGCGTCAAGCATACTCTGGCTGCCCTTTGCCTTGATCTACGCGGCCTATCTTGTCATAAGACTGGCCAAAGGCGTCATGTCACGGCTCGCCCCGAAGAAGGCCTAAAAATCCGCGCCTTTTCCCACCCACTCGCCCCTCGGAATTTTAATGAAGAGGGGCTCCTACATGAGTTCATGAAATACGTTCGTGAATTCGTGAAGGAAATTACAATGAATTTCGAATTTTAATTCAATTTAAAATTCAGAATTAAAAATTCTGACTTGAATCAAAATTCTAAATTCAAAATTAGAAATTCAAGACCCCCATGAATTTATTCTCAAAAAAATAAATTTATGGGGTTTTTGTTCCTCCACAGTTTATGCCCATTTTTTAGCTAAACCTATTGACAAATCTTGGTTCTTGACATAAAATCCTACATATACTATTATATTGGAGCAATGAAATCAGCGCACACAATTTGATCTTTTCAACTTAGAATGTGATAGGATTCGAAATATCCGCTAGAATAAGCGGATTTTTCAAACATGTCTATTTTTCCTTTGATATTCTCCAAAATATCATTTGGATTTCAACACTGATGCGAAAATTCGCATCTTTAAGATAACCTTTTTTATCAAGAGAGTTTGATCCTGGCTCAGGATGAACCTTGGCGGCGTGTCTAAGGCATGCAAGTCGAACGAACCCATTTACTTCAGTTTATGGGTGAGTGGCAAACGGGTGCGTAACACGTCGGTAATCTACCCCGAAGACGGGTATAACCCTGCGAAAGCGGGGCCAATCCCCGATAGAAATGGGGGGACATAAGTCATTCCCATTTAAATGTTCCGACGCTTCGGGAGGAACCGGCGGCTTATCAGCTTGTTGGTGAGGTAATAGCTCACCAAGGCTATGACGAGTAGCGGGTGTGAGAGCATGACCCGCCTCACTGGGACTGAGACACTGCCCAGACTCCT
>JAHJFT010000035.1 GCA_018824325.1 Patescibacteria group bacterium | reverse complement strand
TAGGCGGTGGCGTTTTCCGATTTCTTGACTGATTTCTGGTTTCCGACAACTGATCTCAATTTCTTTCAAAAATTTTCCTTGCTATCAATAATTGATTTTCGCAGTGATCTCTTAAGAAGGGCCTAGCTAGAGTTTGAATCTTCAAGAGCTGTCTAGACCTTTTTACTTAAGGAAAATAAAACACAAAACAATAAGAGAAGAAAGGAGTCGGTCATGAAAATTGATGAATTTGAAGTTTTGGTGAGGCGGATTGATGTGGAGGAGTATAAAGAGGATGGCACAGAAAAGATCAGGAATATTACCGGAGACGTGCTTGAGCCGGGCGAGGACGGATTTCTGGGCGAGGCCGTTATCCCCAGGGGCGGCGACCGGCCCGCGGACCTGAATTTTCCGGACAAGTTTTTGCTCGAGGTTTCCTACGACCGGACGGCGCCGGTGTTCTGCTGCACGACCCAGGCCGAAAATCTGCGGCTTTGCAGCGACAGAAACCAGCGGCGCGATCATGGGGCCGAGGAGCGCAGCGGCTCCACCGAGCCAATATTCGCGCTCATAGGCGATCGCGCGTGCAACACCATCCGGGTGGCGCGGCGCTGGCACAAGGCCTACACGCGCCAGCATGTGCAGGCCCAGCTTTTTTCTCAGGAGCCGCCGGACACGGAGTTCTATGTTGTGCCCAAATACCCGGGCAACAGCTTGAAGGTGTTCGTGCTCAAAGATGGACGCTTGGTTCTCTGGGAAGCTGGGATCATCTCCCAGTTCGGCAGATTCTTTCTGACCACGCAAAAGACCTTTGAGGCCACGGTCGGCCTGACCAAGGGCAAGCTGTTCATAAATAGAGTTTATGGCAGCGAGGTTCTGGCCAAGAACCAGGACCTGAAGGAGTTGCTTGAGGACGTCCACAGGGACGAACCCGACGTATTTGCGCTCAAAGAGTTCGCGAGCGTGCCGCGCGCGGCCTTGCTTACGCCGCTGGCCGTGGAAAAAGGCGACGGCGTGGTGGAGTGGTTTAACGAGGCCCTGGGCATGGGCGCCGTTCGGCTGGTTGACGGCCGAACCGGCTCGGTCCAGTGGCCCGATATTGAGGATTCGCCTTGCTCGCCTTTTTCGGGCAGGCGCGTGGGACTCCGGTCTGGTCAGCACGTGACCATAGGGGAGCGCTTCACTCCGGCCGAAGACCGCAAGACCGAGTTCAAGTTTTTCTTAATGGGCATCAAGCCCATTGACTAGTATGTAGGGTATCGCGTCTTGCATACTCCCACCTGTTCTTTCCTAGTGTTCTTAGCGCCGGGATTACTTTAAGCAAACTTTTGCTAAAAGTAGTCCCGGCCTTTTTTTAGAATTAAGAATCAAGAATCAGGGGGGGGGATCGCCTTAGTTCAAGGTCAAAAGTCTAAAGTTAAAAGTAAAAGCTTAAAGTCCAAAGTTGCTCTTATTTAGGAATATCTGATATATACGAATAACTTTTAACTTTGGATTCTACTTTGGACTTTTGACTTTAGATTTTGAACTTTTATAATATTGACATTTTTTATTTTCTATGTTAAGATTTATTGCTATAATCTAAAGCAATTAACCATATTTTATGCCAGAACAGGGATATCCGCGAACGCCCGAAGAATCGGTCGGGCATTTGCAAAAATTTAAAGAGCAAGGCGAGCAAGAAAGGCAAGAGCCGGCGGCCGAAGAGGCGGCCGATGACGGGCCGTCGGAGCAGGAAATAAAAGAGAATGAAGAAAAGGAGATGGGGAGCATTAAAGAAGAGATAGAAGCAATTCCGGAAGATTTTGACTCGGACCAGAAATTGGACCAGGGCGGGAAAAAAGAGTTTCGCAAGCAAATGAGACGGGATGGCCATTTTGGGATACTTGCGAAGTCGATTGAAAAATTTAAAAAATTAATAGGAATAGCGGTTGAGGGAAAAACGGTTGAACTTAAAGGTTTAGATCAGGGCGAGGCGGTTGGCCAAGATTTTGACCCGGACCAGCAATTGGACGAGAAAGGAGAAAAAGAGTTTCGTGAAAAAATATCACAAGACCGCTTTGGCGATTTTGGAAAATTCGTCAAGGGAGCGGCGAGCGCGCCAGCTGTTTTTTTGGGCGGTTTGGCTTATGGTGTTTATAAATCCGTAAAAATTTTATTTTGGGACCACTGGCTTAAGAAGTATTTTGGCGGGCTGATCGATACATTGAAGGGGCCGAGCAAGAAACAATAAATCAATAAATCAACCACCGCCTTTGGCGCCACCGCCACGGCGGGGTCCCGCCATAGGCGGGAAAAATTAAGAAATCAAAAAATCAAAAAATCTACGCAATAATGTCGTAGATTTTTTAGTTTTTCCGTTTTTATGTTTTTTCGTTTTTCTGTTCCTTCTCAAAGCCGCATTCGGGATTGGAGCAAGCGGCTTTGTCCTTTGCTTTGTAGACAACGAGCGCGCCGCAATTGGGGCATTTTTCCCCGGTAGGTCTTTGCCATAGCACAAAGTCGCAGTCAGGATATTTGCCACAGCCGTAAAACACACGTCCTTTTTTGGAGCGGCGCATCACGACTTCGCCTTTTTCGCATTTTGGACATTTTACGCCGGTGCTTTTTTGTATGTTTTTGATGAATTTACAGTCCGGATATTTGGAACAGGCTAAGAATTTTCCATAGCGGCCTCTTTTTATAACCATGTCGCCGCCGCACTTTTCGCATTTTTCTTTGAGCAGTTCATCCTCGTTATCTTCTTTTTTTAGGGATTTTATATTTCGGCAGTCCGGAAATCCGCTGCAAGCGATGAACGGTCCATAGCGGCCGATTTTTCTTATCATCGGCTTGCCGCATTTTTCGCAAGTTTCACCGGTTTCTTCTTCGGTGATTTCTTTTTTGTCTAGTTTCTTGTCTTTTTTTTCCAAATTTTCATGAAAGGGCGTGTAAAATTCCCGGATAACCGGCACCCATTCCTTAGCATGGTGGGCGATATCGTCCAGGTCCTGTTCCAGGCGCGCGGTAAATTCGTAGTCAACGATTTTGGGAAAATGTTCTTTGAGGAGGTCGGTGACGATAAAAGCGAGTTCGCTCGGGCCAAGCCGTTTGTTCTCGTCTCTTTGCACATAGTTTCGTTCAATGATCGTGGCAATGGTCGGCGCGTAGGTGGAGGGGCGGCCGATGCCGTATTCTTCCAGGGATTTGACCAGAGTGGCGTCGGAATATCTTGCCGGCGGTTCGGTGAAGTGTTGTTTGTCGATTAATTTTTTAAGTTCCAGCTTGTCGCCTTGAACAAGTTCGGGCAAAAGATTTTCACCGAAGATTTCGCCGTGTATTCTCAGAAAGCCGTCAAAATTAATCACCGAGCCGACGGCCTTGAGTCCATATTTGTCGGCTTTTATCTCAATGCTGGTTTGGTCAATTACCGCCGGATTGGCTTGCGAAGCCAGGGCGCGCTTCCAAACCAAGTCATAAAGTTTATGTTGATTAGTATTGAGGAGTTTTTTTATTTGTTCGGGCCGGAGGGCGGCGTCGGTCGGTCGGATTGCTTCGTGCGCTTCTTGCGCGCTTTTTGTTTTTGTTTTGTACCGCGGCGCGTTTTTGGGCAGGTATTTTTCGCCGAACTGTTTTTCAATAAAATCTCGAGCCTCTTTTATGAATTTTTCCGACAGGCTTACCGAGTCGGTTCGCATGTAAGTGATGAGGCCGACCGAGCCCTGCTTGTCCAGGTCAACTCCTTCGTAAAGCTCCTGGGCGATTTTCATTGTTTGCTTGGCCGAGAAACCGAGTTTTTTGTTAGCCTCTTGCTGCAGAGTCGAGGTAGTGAGGGGGGGGGCGGGATTACGTTTAACCGTTTTTTTAGAGATGTCCTCTATTATATAGTCCGCGTTTTTAAGGTCTTTGAGCATGGGCTCAACCTGCTGCTTCTGCTTTAAATCAAATTTATCCAAGATTTTATTGTCGATTTTGTGCAGTTTGGCCGTGATTTCTTGGCCAGTTTTTTCGGCGAGCAGCGCTTCGATACTCCAGTATTCCTGGGGCTTAAAGGCTTGCCGTTCTCTTTCGCGTTCAACGATGAGGCGGACGGCGACCGATTGCACGCGGCCGGCCGAAAGACCCTTGGCCACTTTTCGCCACAGAAACGGAGAGAGTTCGTAGCCGACCAGGCGGTCAAGAATGCGCCGGGCTTGCTGCGCGTTTACCAGATTAATATTAATGCCACGAGGGTTTTTTATGGCTTCGGATAGGGCTTGTTTGGTAATTTCATGGAAAGTGATTCTTTTCGCTTGTTCTGGTTTTTGTTCAAAAATTTGCGCCAGATGCCAGGCGATGGCTTCGCCCTCGCGGTCTTCGTCAGTGGCGAAATATATTTCCTTGGCTTTGCCGGCCTGTTTTTTCAGTTCATTGCATTTTTTTCTTTTGGTCATGGGAATAACGTATTGCGGCTCAAAGTTATGTTCAATATCAACGCCCATCTTACTTTTGGGCAAGTCTCGCATGTGGCCGTAAGACGATTCAACTTTAAAATCTTTTCCCAAAAAACGGGAAATGGTTTTTGCTTTAGTGGGTGACTCGACGATGAGAAGTTTCATTTTTTTAATTATTTGCAATTATAGCCTGATTTGTTTAATGATGCAAATTTTTATCTTGCCAAGACATAATTCATGCCGCCGACATCGCGAATTTTTCCCTTCATCTCCATGGTGGCGAGAACGCATGAAACCTGCGACGCGGCGAGGCCGCTTTTTCTGATAATCGCGTCAATGTGCGCCGGTTCTTTGCTTAAGTGTTTCAGGATATTTTCTTCTTCGGGCGAGTCGGGCACGATTTCTTGGGTCTTGATGAAGTCTTTAATTTGATTTAGATTTAATGATTCCAATACGTCATTGGCGCTGCTGGTGAGTTTGCCGCCCATTTTTATAAGTTGGTTGGTGCCAATAGATGTTTGCGAATAAATCGGGCCGGGCACGGCAAAGACTTCGCGATTTTGGTCCAAGGCGCTTTTTGCCGTAATGAGCGAGCCCGAGCCTTCGTCCGCCTCAATCACAAGCGTGCCCAAAGATAGGCCGGAAATTATCCGATTTCTGATAGGGAAATTATGCTTGAGTGGAAGCATGCCCAAGGGAAATTCAGACACAACCGCGCCGCCTTGTTCAATTATTTTCTGGGCCAGCCGGCGGTTGGTGTGGGGGTAGATGCTTGCTTGATCAAGCCCGGAGCCGAGCACGGCAATTGTTCTGGCGCCCGCTTCAAGCGCGGCTGTATGGGCCATAGAGTCAATGCCCAGGGCGAGGCCGCTCACAATGGTAAGGCCTTGGGAAGCCAGATCGCGCACGATTTCTTGGCATACCTGGCGGCCGTATTGAGACATTTTTCTTGTGCCGACCACGGCAAGGCAAAATTCATCAGGCACGCTTAAGGCGCCTTTATAATATAGAAAGGCGGGCGGGTCATATATTTCTTTTAAAATTGCTGGATATTCCACGTCTTGTATGGTGACAACCTGAATATTTTCTTGTCCTAATTTTTCCCAGAGTTCTTGAGGCGCAATATTTTGCCGTTTAATAAAAAAATCATCAATCAGGTCCGATTCAATGCCAGCTTCAAGCAAGTCTTGGCGATTGGAAAACCAGGCATCTTGAATGGTGGGGAAAAAATTAATAAGTTTTTTAAACCTAATGGGGCCGAATCTTTGAATTTGGCCAAGGGCGACCCAATAGGCTTTTTCCTGGATTGACATGTTAAAAAAGTTAAAAGTCTAAAGTCTAAAGTTTAAAGTAAGATATAGTTTAATGTATTATAACTAATTCGTCAAGGCTTGACAAAATTGTGTCAACGGGAAATAGAAATGTCCTACTTGTAAGGATTTAGAAATGTCCTACCTTGGTTAATTCATGAACTGGTTCTTTAACGGCGTAGTTAGCGGCTATAACCCAAGGAATTTGCTTTTTTGTCTGTTTTTGACCTTTAG